>JBDSYV010000073.1:0-8052 GCA_040110925.1 Ferruginibacter sp.
CAAAATCAAAGCAAAGAAAGTAGCTAAGTTTAAAGCTGGTAAAGAACTATCTTCTAAAATCTAATCTGCATTAAAACATTTAAAAAGCAAGATGCATGCGTATCTTGCTTTTTTTTATAGCTTTTACATAATCAAAAAAATAATTTTATGGGTCGCGGAGATATTAAAACAAAAAAAGGGAAAATTACTGCAGGTTCTTTTGGAAAGTCAAGACCGGCAAAAGCAAAAGTTGCAGTAAAAAAAGCTGCACCCGCTAAAGGGAAATAAAGATGACAGATGATAGTTGTCAGATGATAGTTAAATTGAAATTGCTAAGAAATATAGATGGCAGATACCATTTGATAGATGATAGTATATCGCTAACATGCTCTTCTGACAACTGTCAACTCACATCTATCATCTTCTCTAAGGCGCAAGCCGCTCTAACTTCCAGTCATTTTCCTGCAAGCGATATTGAAGTCGGTCATGCAGACGATTTTGCCTTCCCTGCCAGAATTCAATAACAGATGGCTTTAAATTATAGCCTCCCCAAAAGGCTGGCCTCATGATTTCTTTACCTGCATATAGGTTTTGAAGTTCATTTATTTTTATCTCCAGCACATGCCTGCCGGGTATTACAGTGCTTTGTGGGGAAGCCCAGGCGCCAAGTTTGCTCCCTTCAGGTCTTGATTCAAAATAGGCATCACTAATTGAATTATTTACTTTAGTTGTTGATCCCTGAATACGAACCTGCCTTTCTAATTCCTTCCAGTAAAATACAAGCGCTGCATTTGGATTCTCCTCCAGGTCATTAGCTTTATGGCTCAGGAAATTGGTAAAAAAAACAAAACCCTTCTCATCATAATCTTTCAATAATACAATTCTTGCCGAAGGAATACCCAGCTTATTCGCAGTAGCAAGAGTCATAGCATTTACATCATCAATATTACTTGCCATGGCCTGCATCCACCATTTTGTAAACTGAGCAAATGGATCCTTATCCGCATCCTTCTCCTCCAGTGATTGCAGGATATATTCTTTCCTCAGATTTGCTATACTTTTCATTAGTTGGTTTTTGTACAAAGCAAAACTGCTTCAATTAAACCAAATAAAAAAGCATCCTTTCAGATGCTTAAAAAAATTATTCCTAAACTGCCGGAGGGGGCGGTGGCGGGTTATCTGTTTTATTTTTTTCGCCCATGCTGTTTTTCAGGCTATCAATACCGTCTTTTATATTGTACCCTGCGTTGCGGTAATTATAAACCACAAACAGCAATGCTAAAGAGGCTATCAAAGCAAGATAAAAACCAGTACCGAGATAACTTAGCGCATCCATACTTCTCAAAAAGAAAATAATCATTAATAATGCTGCAAGACCAGATGCAGCTAGCGCTATTATCCACATCGTTTTATCTAATGCCTTTGTTTGATCTCCCATTAAAGCTATAACGCCTGCAGCAACAAAACATAAAAATATCAGGATACCGGTATCCCTCATTCCATTAACACTATTGCTCATACCTAAAAAAGAAATAGTAATCCAGGGTAAAAACATGGCAATTGCACCGATAGCTGCTACTATCAGCATAAATTTTCTTTGTTTGTTCATTGTTTGAAAGTTCATATGCAAAAAGTTTAGCTAACAAAATAGGTATTGCAATTATGCTTTGCAAGGCTTTGTTGGTTTAATTATCCTCAATCTTTTGCACAAGCAATTGGTTTTGCTGCTTTAGCTGTGCAATCAGAATTTTCATATCTTCCATTTCGAGTTCAGCTAGCTCCAGGTTACTTTGTGTAATACTTAGCTTTTCCTGCAGCTGCCTGCACTTTGTATAATAATCCATTGCCATACCCAATTCATCTTCTGCCTGTTGTAAATTAGCTTGCAAGCTTTGCTTTTGGCTGAGTTGCTCCTCGTATTGTTGGTTTTCTTTTAACGTGGCCAGAAGCTCTTTTTCAAGTTCAGCCAATTGAAGGCTTTCATAATTATCCTTTTTTTCTTCGTCAATGGATTCCTGTAGAAATTCAATTTCACCTATTGCATTATCCAATACACTTTTCAGCCTGGCTGCTTCGGCCGCTTTTTGGCGTAATAAGTCCAGTTCCTCCTCTCTCTCTGCAATCAGTTCGTTCAAATCCTTCAACTGAACCTGCAGCAAAGTTTTATTAGATTGCAACTCTTGAAGTTCCTGCAATATGGATTGATCGTTTGGCATACGCTCCTAAGTTAAATCTTTAGTTAGGATTAGAATCATTTAGCAACCCAGGCAATTTTGCCACATGATTCATATAAAACCTTATAAAATTAAAAATATAAAACAATATTTGCTGTGGGCAACGTTATATAGCGAAAATGTATCTGCAGTATATAACCGCAGCTACCCAAATCAATATTTTGACGGAAACTGACATCATCAGAGGCTGTATAAAGCAGGATGCGGCCTGCCAGAAGGAATTATATAACCGCTTCGCCGGCAAGATGTTAGGCGTATGCCAACGATATGCCCGTAATAATGCCGACGCGGAAGACATGCTACAGGAAGCATTTATTAAAATTTTTGAAAAGATGCACCAGTTTAAATTTGAAGGTTCTTTTGAAGGTTGGATAAGAAGAATAATGGTGAATACCGCATTAAAAAAATATTCACTAACCCGTTATAGCAAGGAAATTTCAGGGTATGAAGGGAAGGAAACAAATGAAACTTATACGGATGCCGCCGCATATTCACATCTTACAGAAAAGGATTTGCTGGTATTGATAAATAACCTTCCTGATGGGTACCGGCTAATCTTCAATTTATACGTGATAGAAGGTTTTGCACATGAAGAAATTGCTGTAATGCTGGGAATACAGGCAGGAACAAGCAGAAGCCAATTAGTAAAAGCCAGGACCCTGCTGCAGAAACAATTAATAGAAATTCAAAAAGTTGCTGTATGAATAACGCACCGTTTGATGAACATATAAAGGAACAGTTTGCAGGTTATGAACCACCTGTGCCTGCGCATATATGGGAAAACATTACACGGGAAAAAGACCGTAGCCGGCCCGGAATTATCTGGTGGTTACCTCTCAATAAAACTTTTCTAATAATATTAATCTCCATGGCTACCGGTGCTGGTTTTATCTGGTATGCAAATGAATATAATACCAAAGAAAATATACCTGCCCCAAATGGTAACACCGAAACAGAAAATAGACTCAAGACAACCTCATCCATAACTGCAAAAACAAATCAAAAAGTAGAAAATGTTTTGGATAATACTTTAGTTGGAACTGAAGATTCAGAAAATGCAGGCACACCAGGGAAAAAATTGAAAAGCAGCAGTAATACATTTGCGAGCCGCATTTCTGCAGGAAGTATAGGATATGAAAATGTGAATGATAACCCGGCCCAAATTAATGGAACCGATGAATCTTATCCATTAACAGGAAATTATTCATTTGCTGAGAGATTAAAGTTTAATGCGGTTCAGCCTGGTAAACTTAGCAATATAAAACATGGTACAATTCCTACACCATGCCCAGACATGGAAAGAAATACTTCTGCCAACAAAAAATATTTAGATTTCTATGCAGGGCCTGATTATTCAATGGCAAGCTATTCTGACACGGGAAACAGTAATTACAAACAATTGAGGCAGGCATCTACAAGGACCGCCTTTGGTTTCAGTGCAGGAGTACGATATACAAAAGTGTTTAATAATAGTATGAGTATAAGAGCGGGCATTAATTACAGCCAGGTAAATGAAAAGTTCACATATAAACAGGGGAATTATGTACAGGTAGTTTATATCATCAATAATAATGGTGACACAACAGGTTCTTATTCTGTTTCCGGTACTCGTTATAAGAACAGCACAAATGTTTATAGAATGGCAGATATTCCGCTGGCCGTGGGATACGAAATGGGTAATGATAGAATACATGTTAATATTAATGCAGGAGTTATTATCAATGTATATAGCTGGCAAAAAGGAAACGTAGTAGATACTTCCAACAATCCCGTGGATATCACTACTGGTACCAATTCACCATATAGTTTTAAAACAAATGCAGGCATAGGATTTACTGCAGGAGCTTCGGTTTATTACAAACTGAATGACAGGCTTCACCTTCTGGCAGAACCTTATTTCCGCTATAATTTATCTCAGGCAAATAAACCAGGAATTACACTAAAACAAAAATTCAATACGTTGGGAATCAGGTTGGGTTTAAGATTAGATATTCCGTAGGCAACATTTTGAAAGCATACATCATCTTAAATGAAACAGCATAAATTAAAGAACATGCATTTTTTAAAAACAGGCTTAATAATAATGATTGCGGTAATGCTACTGCAAAGCTGCCAAAAAGATGTGGATTCTTTTACGCCAAGCACCGGAACTGGTCCTGATACTACTTGGGTGCCTTTAGTAACCGCTGCTATGCCTGTGAATGTTTTAAGAGAAAGATTGAGATTAGATACTCAACGCGATTCCACAGAACTTGTAGGGATAAATGCAATTACTGTCACCACCAATGCCGGTTTAAAAATAACCTTTGCAGCAAATAGTTTTACTACACTTGCAGGTACAATTGCTACTGGCAGAATAAGGTTTGAAACAATACTCCTGAGGAAAAGAGGAGAGTTTATCAGGATGGGATTTCCTACAGTTAGCAATGGTAACACTATGGTAAGTGGTGGAGAATTATTTGTTAGTGCCAGGAAGGATAGCAATGAGTTACAATTAGCGCCCTCCCGGAATATAAATCTTCATTACGAACAACCTACCATTATACAAGGATTAAAAATATTTAATGGGGTTAATTTTTCAGCGCCCCAACCATTTAACTGGCTATTCAACCAGGATACAGTAAACAATAAAGTTTATGCAGTGAATAATGCTTATGAGCTTATTGTAAACAAGTTGGGTTGGATTAATCCTGGTAAAATACCAGATACTATTGGTATTCAACAAACAAGACTGACACCCTTACTCCCATCGCATTATACAAATGCGAATAGTATAGTATTTGTGAGTTATAACAACCAGCTTTCTGTTACTATAATGGAAGCAATTGTAAGTGGCAGAATATTCAGGTCTCTACCTGTACCTGTTGGTGCCCAGATTTCCGTAATAGTTATTAGCAAAATGGGGGATGATTATTTCTTAGGACATAGTGTGGTAACTTCTTTGCAACCAACTGTCATCAATGGATTACAACAGGTTCAATTGAACCCGGTAAGAACTTCTCTTGACAACATAAAAAGTTATCTGAATACTTTATAAATCCCTGTTTGCAGGGACCAGCGCCGGTAACTGTTCTCGAAATATTTTTGTCTATCTGCTTACAGTGATTATGGAATAATTATCATCATCCCGACAGGGTTTGCATCCGCTGCATGGGGTTATTCATTATCTTACCAGTGTCCCTACTTTCTCACCAGTAACCACACTAAGTAAGTTGCCTGGTTTATTCATATCAAAAACAACAATAGGGAGATCGTTTTCCATGCATAGTGTAAAAGCGGTCATATCCATCACTTTCAGGTTTTGAGATATGCATTCTGCAAAACTTATTTTGCCATATTTGGTAGCTGTTGGATCTTTTTCAGGATCGGCGGAGTAAATACCATCTACCCGGGTTCCTTTTAAAATCACATCTGCCTTTATTTCGATGGCTCGTAATGAGCCTGCAGTATCTGTTGTGAAATAGGGGTTACCTGTTCCTGCTCCAAATATTACTACTCTTCCTTTTTCCAGGTGACGCATGGCTCGCCTGCGAATATATGGCTCGGCTATCTGCTCCATTTTTATTGCACTCTGCAGCCGGGTATATACGCCTGCTTTTTCCAGGCCTGCCTGCAATGCCATACCGTTTATTACAGTAGCAAGCATGCCCATATAATCTCCCTGGGCCCGTTCAATACCTGTTTCGGCCTCGTTCATTCCGCGGTAAATATTTCCCCCACCGATTACGATGGCTACCTGAACACCCATATCGGTAATCAGTTTTATGTCCTGGGCATACTGCGCAATAACAGTACTATCCATTCCAAAATTTTTATCACCCATTAAAGATTCGCCCGAAAGCTTTAAAAGAATGCGTTTGTACTTGGGAAGCATATTATTAATTTGAGATGTCTGATTTTAGATATCTGATAAATGATTTCTTGATGACTGAAAAAATCAAATTTGAATTTGGACTATCAACTATAATCTGTCAACTATCAACTCTTTTCCCTGCGAAGATAATTTTTAGCACAAAAAAAACCCGGATTAAATTCCGGGTTTTTTAAAATCAAATATTATCCGCCAACAGCTACTCTTTTAAATTCGGTAACCTTTAGTCCGGCGCTAATTCCCTTAAGGTAATCTGCTACCGACTTGTTTCCGTCTTTTACAAAAGCCTGGGCCATTAATGTATTGTCTTTAAAAAATTTGTTTAGCTTACCCATGGCGATTTTTTCGGCCATTTCTGCTGGTTTGCCTTCTGCTTTAATCACATCTATAGCAATTGCCTTTTCTCTTTCAATAGTTTCTGCAGGTATTGAACTTTCATCAACTGCCAAAGGATTCATAGCTGCAATTTGCATAGCTACATCTTTTCCTGCTTCGGCAGCTTCTTCAGTAAGGCCTACTAAAACACCCATACGGTTTGCTCCATGGATATAACTAGCCACAAATGGTGCTTCCACTCTTTCAAATTTAGAAACCGCGATCTTTTCTCCGATAGATGCAAGTTTATCATTGATCATATCGGATACTTTTGCGCCGTTTATTTCTACTTCGTTTAATTCTTCAGCGCTTTTTACATTGTTGGCAACTGCTGCGTCGGCAATGCTTTGTGCAAAGGCCACAAATTCAGCATTCTTACTTACGAAATCAGTTTCGCAACTGATGCATACGATGAAACCGGTTTTGTTGTCTGCTGTTGTTTGGGCTATTACCACGCCTTCTTTAGCTTCACGGTCGCTGCGCTTTGCGGCAACTTTCTGTCCCTGTTTACGAAGCCAGTCAATAGCTCCTTCAAAATCGCCATTACTTTCAGTAAGTGCTTTACGGCAATCTAACATGCCGGCACCAGTAGCCTGGCGTAATTTATTTATATCTGCTGCTGTTATTGTTGTTGTTGAGCTCATAGTTTTAAAGTTTTCTTCACCAAGGTGAATACAATTTTAAAGATGATAAATTTTAAGAACTTTTCACTGGTCGCATCTAAAGCTGAATAAAGATATTCTGTACAAGAGTGCGACGCCAATGAAGATGAATAGAGATATACTGCCTGGCCAAAAAAACAGAACGTAATCTTTTAGTCGATCTCGTTTGTTTCCCTCTCTCCCTGGAGAGAGGATAGGTGAGGGGCTCTTATCTCGGACCACCTGCACCACCTGTAGCCGGCCTTCTGCCACCAGCACCTGGACCTGGCACCCTACGCTTTGCAGGAGCAGTTCCTCTTGCACGCCTTCCACGGTCATCGCCTTCACCTTGCTTTTGTTCAAAGCGGGCTGCTTTTGCTTCTGCGCTTTCCTCTGATTCTGAAGATTCATCTTCGTCTTTATTTGCCTGGCGCTCCTGCAAACCTTCTGCAATAGCTGCGGTAATATAGTTTACGATGATTGCGATTGATTTGCTTGCATCATCATTTGAAGGAATGGCAAAATCTATTTTATTAGGATCGCAATTGGTATCTACCATACCGAATGTGCTGATGTTAAGTCTTTTTGCTTCAGCCAATGCAATGTGCTCGTGGCCAATATCCACCATAAACAATGCAGCTGGTACACGGCTTATCTGTGCGATACCGCCCAGAACTTTTTCCATTTTATCCCTATCTCGGCTAAGCGTTAGTTTCTCTTTTTTGGTAAGATTCTCTGCGCTTCCGTCAGCTAGCATCTTTTCGATGCTCTGCATTTTCTTTACGCTTTTACGTACGGTGTTGAAGTTGGTAAGCATTCCACCTAACCAGCGCTCAGTAACGAAAGGCATGTTCACACGCTTTGCTGCTTCCAATACGATTTCTTTTGCTTGTTTTTTTGTAGCCACAAACATGATCTTTTTTCCACTGCGTGCAATGGCTTTCATAGCGGC
>JBDSYV010000074.1:0-11675 GCA_040110925.1 Ferruginibacter sp.
ACATGTTGCCAGCATGGGTATGGTTATCTTGTTGCTTACTTTGCTCATCAGGCTTATTACTTCGCCAATTCTTTATAAGAGTTACCTCAGTGGAGCTAAAATGAAAGTGCTAAAACCAGAAGTAGATGCGCTTAAGGCAAAACATACTGACCCTAAAACAGCGCAGATGGATCAACAGGCATTTAGTATGGAACAAATGAAACTGTGGAAAACAGCAGGTGTAAGCCCGCTGGGTGGGTGCCTTCCCGCACTCTTACAAATTCCCATTTTTATGTCTTTATATTATTTCTTTCAATCTAATATAGACTTAAGGGGGAAAAGTTTTTTATGGGCCAGCGATCTTGCCTCGTATGATTCTATTTATAAACTGCCATTTAGTATTCCGTTTTACGGCGACCATGTTAGTTTATTTACACTCACTGCAGTAATTACCAGTTTAGTCATTTCTGTATATAGCATGAGCCAGATGCAGGATAATAGTAACCCCCTGATGAAATATATGCCTTATATATTTCCGGTGCTGTTGCTAGGTGTATTTAATACATTACCTGCCGCTCTTACCTGGTACTATACGATATCAAATACCATCACATTAATACTGCAGGTAGTCATCCAGAAATACATTATTAATCATGATAAAATTCTGGCGCAAATAGGGGAAAACCGAAAGCGGCCGCAAAAGCAATCCAAGTGGCAGGAACGCCTGCAGGCAATGCAGGAAACCCAGAAAAAAGTGCAGGATATGAAACAAAAATCAAACAAAAAGTAAAAGCATTCGTTAAAAATATGTAATGAAAACCTGCCATTCTATATAGGCAGGTTTTTTTATGATATGCCTCACCACTATTGGCATGGGTTTATATTATCTTACACTGTATTAATTACAACTAATGAAAAAACTATATATACTGCTGCCTTTCTTTTTCCTTTTGTTTAATGCGAAAATAATAGCACAGAAGAAACTTTCGGAGGGGTCATTCAGTTATAAAATCAGCATTGCAGGATTAAATGGTGAACCTTCTCCTGGATTGAGTGGCGCAACATTGCATGTTTACCTGAAACCTACTTTAAGCCGCACTGATATGGTGAGTTCACTTGGCTCTGAGACTAATATTTATGACTCAAAAGCAGGTAAGGGGTTTATGCTTAGAGAATATAGCGGTCAGAAATTAATGATAACCATGTCTAAAGATAACTGGAATCAAAAAACACAAGTGTACGATAATTTAATTTTTAAAGTAGAAGATGGTTTTACACAGATTGCAGGACAGAATTGTAAAAAGGCAATAACCACCTTACAAAATGGTAAACCTTTTATAGTATTTTTTAATCCGGATATTGATGTCCTTAATAAGGAATATAGTAATGCCTTCACCAACCTCCCGGGATTACCAGTTCAATACGAAATGGTATCAGGTAATCTTAGTTTTAAATATACATTGAATAATGTTTTATGGGATCCTGTCGCTTCTTCAAAATTTGAAAGCCCTAAAACAGGGTTTAGAGTCATGAGCTACGATGAAAATCAGCAATTAAAAAAGGGAGAATAAATTTAATTGGTCTTAATAATTAACTTAAGACCTGTATAACCCTGTTTTATTTCAGGAACAAGGATTTTTTGCTTGTAAGGCAGGATGTAAATGGTATTTCCTTTCTGAAAAGTAACTAATGTATTGTAAGTGATAGATGAACCTGTAGTAGTTACATTATTTAATAAAGAACCTTTATACTGTAAGCCGGATTTAAGGTTAAATGATAAAGAACCTGATTGGGAATTAGTTGCTATGTTTAAAGCAACTTTTGGTTTCGATTTCTTACCAACTCCCCGATCAGCATAGCCCGTAAGCATTATTCCATTTAAAATAGCGACCAGAAAAAGTATTTTTGCTATTTTGTTCATTGTTTAAAAATGTAATTTGTTACAAATATATTAAAATTATATGAAAACGGGCTTTCCGTTCATCACTAAATTTTCATTAAATATTAAACGGGCTAATATAAGTTTTGGTATATGAATTACAATTATTTAATAAATTGTTCTACATTTCCATAACCGATATATATAAACATGAGTAAAAATCCATACCGGCAAGATAGGGAAGAACTTAAGCAACTACTTAATCAGTTTGAAAACCTGAAGAATGGGTTTCCAAATTCATTCATTGAGGAGGATGGTTTTGAACGCATTATAGATTATTTTGATGAAAAAGAAAATTATGTAAGTGCTCTTGAAGCGGCTGATTATGCCATTCTTCAATACCCTTATTCTTCTGCTCTATTGATCCAAAAGGCCAATCTCCTGATTGCCTTACGCAAATACAAACTGGCATTGCATATTCTTGACCAGGCCGAACTGATGGATGCAAGTGATATAAATCTCTTTATTTTAAAAACAGATGCCTACCTGGCGTTGGATATGCAGGAAAAAGCAGCAGAAGTACTTGAAGATGCCATTGAACGCTTTGAAGGTGATGAAAAAGTTGACCTGCTTTTTGAACTTGCAGATGTTTATGATGATTATGAAAATTTTGAAAAGGTGTTTGATTGCCTGTCCATGGTTTTAGTGATCGAACCCAATAATGAAGAAGCGTTATATAAAATTTGTTTCTGGACAGATTTTACCGGCAGAAATGAGGAAGGTATAAAAATTCACCAAAAAATATTAGATGACTTTCCATTTAATGAGTTAGCCTGGTTCAATCTTGGTGCGGCCTACCAGGGGCTTAAATTGCACGAAAAAGCTATTGATGCCTACCATTATGCTATTGCTATAGATGAAAAATTTGACTATGCTTATCGTAATATGGGGGATGCATATTTAAGACTTCGCCGCTTTAAGGACGCTATTGAGGCATTGGAAAAAGTACTGGAATTATCCAGGCCGGAATATGTCATTTATGAAGCCATCGGTCATTGTTATGAAAAATTGAAAAATTACCCGCAGGCAAGATTTCATTATAAAAAAGCCAGTCACCTGAATTCTGAAGACGGGCAGATGCACTATAAGATTGCCTGCACCTATATGAATGAGGGCGCCTGGCAGCCAGCTATAAAACACCTGCAAAATGCTATGCTCCTGCACCGCATGCAGCCTGAATACAATCTTGCACTGGGCCAGTGTTATATGATGCTGGACAAAACGGATGAAGCTATAACCTATTTGGGCAATGTAGTGAGAGTAAGGCCTAAGAATATTAATGGCTGGACGGAGTTGTTGCGATGCCTTTATAATGCTGAGATGTATGAAGACGGAACAGAATATGCTCAATTTGCGTATGAGCAGACTGATAACAAACCTGTTTTTTTGTTTTATAAAAGTATTTTTCTTTTTGCCGAAGGCCAGCCAAAAGAAGCATTGTTATTACTTGAAAAAGGGATGGCTACAAATCCAAAGCTAATCAAAAAGTTTATTGAGTTAAACCCATCAATACTTCAGCAACAGCAGGTAGTGGAAATCATAGCCCGTTATAAAAAGAAAAGGTCTTTATAAAATTCCCCCTGTTTCTAATCATGAATATTCTTGTTGCGGATACATATCTTTGCGGCCATAAAAAAAATGCGCAAATGAACTTTAATCTTACACAAATTCCAGAAAGAAATACTAAGCCCCGCTCACATGGTCTCACAATGGTTATGGATAAAGGCCTTAGTGTGGAAGAAGCCAGGAATTTTATGAATGCATCTCATCCTCATGTTGATATTGTAAAGCTTGGCTTCGGAACATCTTACGTTACTCCAAATCTTAAGGAGAAATTAGAAATATACCGCTCTTTTGATATGCCTGTTTATTTTGGCGGAACGCTCTTTGAAGCATTTTTAATAAGAAACCAGTTTGATGATTATATAAATGTGTGCAAGGAGTTTGGTGTAAGTTATATGGAAGTAAGTGATGGATCTATAACAATACCACATGCTGAAAAATGTGGATATATTGAAAAGTTAACTAAACATGGTATTGTGCTTAGTGAAGTAGGTAGTAAAGATGCTGCACATATTATTCCTCCTTATAAATGGATAGAACTAATGAGAGCAGAGCTCAATGCAGGTTCTACTTATGTAATAGCAGAAGCACGGGAAGCTGGGAATGTAGGAATTTACCGTGGCACGGGAGAGGTAAGAGAAGGTTTAGTACAGGAAATTCTAACACAGATACCAGAAGAACAGATTATATGGGAAGCCCCGCAAAAAGCACAACAGCTTTATTTTATTGAATTGATTGGATGTAATGTTAACCTCGGAAATATTGCACCCTCAGAAATGCTGGCACTCGAAGCTATGAGAATCGGCCTGAGAGGTGACACATTTGATTTATTCCTCAATAAAGAATTAGCCTGATGAATCTATATGGTTTAATAGGTTATCCCTTAGGACATTCTTTTTCAAAAAAATATTTTACCCAAAAATTTGAAAAAGAAGGTTTAAGGGATAATTTTTTTGAACTGTTTCCCATAAAAGATATTGAGGAGTTTACAGGATTGATCCAATCCCATCCTGCTCTGAAAGGACTTGCGGTTACCATACCTTATAAACAATCTGTAATACCTTTTTTGCAAAGTGTGAGTGATGAAGCAATGCAGATAGGGGCCGTAAATTGTATTAAAATTTTGCCAGGGGAATGTATAGGTTATAATACGGATGTTTTAGGGTTTGAAAAGTCCTTTTTTTCACTATTGAAACCACAACATAATAAGGCATTGATCTTTGGTTCGGGCGGCGCATCCAAAGCAGTACAATTTGTTTTGAATAAAATGATGATTCCATTTTTATTGGTTTCGAGAACACAAGTTTCAACAAACACCATTAATTATTCAGACCTGGATGAAGCCACACTTCAGGAATATACCATCATCATAAATACTTCACCAATAGGCATGACACCTAATGAAAATGAGATGCCTGCAATTCCTTATCAATTTATTGGTTCTCAACATTTGCTATTTGATTTGATTTACCAACCTTCCGAAACAAAATTCCTGGCAGAAGGTAGAAGCAGGGGTGCAGCGGTGAAAAATGGTTTGGATATGTTAATAATCCAGGCTGAAGAAAACTGGAAAATATGGAATAGTGATTAATGGTTTTCCAGGAATATTTTTAATCCAGAAGGTATCCCTGCAATTTTCTTAATTGTATAATCATAACAAACCATTTCGGATTTTGCTTTTGCAACAAAAATCATTTGTTCATTTCGCTGAGCATTTATTTTAAAAAACAAATTAAAGCTCACAGCTGTAATATCGTTCACACTTATTGCGATTTGTAAAACATCTCCATAAAAAGCTTCTTTTTTATATTCCATGGCAAGGCCAGCCATAATTAATCCTACACCTTCAATTTCCAGTTCATTTTTGTAACCTGCCCTCTGCAGCATCTGTACCCTTGCTTCCTGTACAATGCTTACCAGGGCATCATTTCCTACATGGTTACCATAATTTATGTCAGAAATTCTTACAGGAATATCTATGACGCACAAGATTTCTACTGGTATATCTATTTTAATTCTGGCCATGATATTCTTGTAAGTATTGGATAAATTTTTCAGTTGCTATACGGCGATGGCTAAATATGTTCTTTTCTTCCATAGTCATTTCTGCAAATGTTTTTTTAGCTCCCCCAGGAATGAAAACAGGATCATAGCCAAAGCCTGATTGCCCTTTTCGTTCTGTTGTTATGGTACCATTGCATATGCCTTCAAATTGGTATTCCTTATCATCCATTATTAATGAGATGACAGTTCTAAACCTTGCGGCCCTGTTTCTTACTGTCTCCATCATTAATAACAACTTAGTAATATTCGCATCAAAGTTGGCATTGTCCCCCGCATATCGGGCACTTTTAACACCTGGCTCTCCATTTAAAGAGGGCACTTCCAGCCCGGTGTCTTCGCTAAAGCAGTTTTTGCCTGTGAGTTGATATATTGTTTTAGATTTTTCACTTGCATTTTCTTCAAGACTGTTATGAGGTTCAGGTATTTCTATATGGATACCCGCATCTTTTAATGTAATAATTTCAAAGGTATCTTTTAAGACAGCCCTTATTTCATCGGCCTTATGCTTGTTATTTGTCGCAAAAATTAATGATGTCATTTAAAATTAATTAACCCAGTGAAAACATCTGTTGCAGGCATGACCAAAGTTTGGTTTTCTCTTCTTTATTAGCTTTTAAAATAGCCAGGGAAGGAGCAGACAGGTAAATTTGCTTATTATAACGCTGCACCTGGTAATGTGGAAATTGTAATGGAAAAGAAAGCTCTTGTGGCTCTGGTCCAAAAAATATTATTTTACCAGGCTTTAATTCCTGCATAATGGATTCATAATTTACATTTTCCTGTTTATCAATATTTATTAAAGCCATGTCAGCCAGGGTAACCTGGCAAGCGCTCATTATTTTTATTAAAAAGTTAAGGTTTTCATCATCCAGGAATACGTTTTCTTCATCTCTTACAAGTATTGTGAGCTGTTTCTCATTTTTTCCCAGGTATTTAATTGTAGTTGGCAGTAATGAATCGGCGATTTTTTGTTCCGGTTCTAAGTCAACTAATGATTTGTTATATAAATTATGAAGAAGATATGAACTAAGTTGAATATTGTCTAAACTCATACTAAGGGGATTTTCGGCGCTGTATTTTTTCGTTTCTTTGTTGTAAAATTAAAGATAATGATTGCTGCAGCCGATTTTAATATTACAAAAGTAGAACGTAGTAAACTTAATGACATAAACCTGGAAAATATTCCTTTTGGTAAATATTTTACAGACCATATGCTGGAAGTAGACTACGAAGACGGAGAGTGGAAAACCCCAGAAATTAAACCTTACCAGCCTTTGTTGATGGCACCTTCAATGGCCGCTATTCACTATGGGCAATCAATTTTTGAGGGTATAAAAGCTTATAAAAATGAACAGGGAGACGCATATATATTCAGACCCCATGACAACTTTAAACGTTTCAATATTTCGGCCGAAAGAATGCAAATGCCTGCTGTGCCGGAGGAGATTTTTATGGAAGGTATGCGCCTCCTGGTAAACCTTGATAAAAGCTGGATTCCATCCCAGGAAGATCATTCCCTATACATACGCCCATTTATGTTTAGCACCGATGAAATGATAGGTGTAAAACCAAGTGAGCGATACAAATTCATGATAATATTAAGCCCTACTGGACCATACTATAATAAACCCATGCGTATATATGTTGAAGAGCAATTTGTAAGAGCAGTACCGGGTGGTGTGGGTTATGCAAAAGCTGCAGGTAATTACGGTGGTGCAATGTATGCTACTGCAGAAGCAAAGAAGAAAGGCTATGACCAGGTTCTTTGGACAGATGCGTTTGAACATAAGTATGTTCAGGAATGTGGTACCATGAATGTGTTTTTTATCATTGGCAATACAGCCATTACCCCAGGCCTGGAATTGGGAACTATCCTGGCAGGTGTTACCCGTGATAGTACTATAGAGCTCCTTAAAGGGATGGGCTTTAATGTTGAAGAACGCAGGCTAAGTATTGATGATGTGATAGATGCTCATAAAGCGGGGTTGCTTTATGAAGTATTCGGAACAGGCACTGCAGCTACTATCTCACTAATAAAAGAATTAAGGTATAAAGATTATGTCATGGAATTTGATGTGGAAAAATGGGAAACAGCACCCCGTTTAAAAGAAAAGCTCAATAATATCCGCTATGGTAAAGGGGCTGATACTCACGGTTGGATGGTAAAAGTTTCCTAATCATGAGCCAATTATATTGTAAAAACCGCCAGCTCAGGGCGGTTTTTTTATTTAAGAGAAAAAATATGCGTTTTTTTCTTATTTAATTTTCGTTTTCAAATGATAATGGCTACCTTCGCCGTCCGAAAAATAAAAGGTAAATAAATGCCCACTATTCAACAATTAGTAAGAAAAGGAAGAGAAATAATTAAAGCAAAGAGCAAATCCAGGGCACTGGATAGTTGCCCACAGCGCAGGGGTGTATGTACAAGAGTATATACAACTACGCCTAAAAAGCCAAACTCCGCTTTGCGTAAAGTTGCAAAAGTGCGTCTTACCAATAAGATTGAGGTGATTGCCTACATCCCTGGTGAAGGTCATAACCTGCAGGAACACTCCATTGTGCTTATTCGTGGCGGAAGGGTAAAAGATTTACCAGGTGTTAGGTATCATATTGTACGTGGAAGTCTTGATACTGCCGGTGTAAAAGACCGTAAACAAAGCCGTAGTAAATACGGTACAAAAAGAGCAAAAAAATAACACTTCGATAATCTCAGTGAGACAAACCCTGAGGAAGTTAAAATAAATAAACAACAATGAGGAAGACACAACCAAAAAAAATCCCCTTAGCACCAGACCCAAAGTTTAATGACAAACTGGTTACCCGTTTTGTTAATAACCTGATGTGGGAAGGAAAGAAAAGCGGCGCATATACTATTTTTTATACTGCTCTTGATAAAGTAGCAAAAGTAACTGGTGAAGATGGCTATGAAGTTTGGAAAAAAGCACTTGCAAATATTACTCCTGGAGTAGAGGTTCGTAGCCGCCGTATTGGTGGTGCTACCTTCCAGATTCCTGCCGAGGTACGCCCCGATCGTAAAGTATCTCTTAGCATTAAGTGGATGGTTAAATACAGTCGCGACAGAAACGGACGTAGCATGGCTGATAAACTAGCTAATGAAATTGTTGCTGCAAGTAAAGGCGAAGGTGCTTCTTACAAGAAAAAAGAAGATACGCACCGTATGGCTGAAGCTAACAAAGCTTTCGCTCACTTTAGGTTATAATTATTAAAAAATATTATTAAGTGGCTGTTCTTTAAAAAGAGCAGCTTTTTTTTTAGAATACAAGTTGTAACGGTTTTGAATAATAGTTACGGTTACATTTTATTTTTCAGGATATATTAAGCAAAAGAAAAATAACAATTTCTTTAAAAATATAACGCAGTTTAACTCTTAATTGATGATTATTTATAAAGCTAATTGGCATATCTTTACGCCGCTAAAAGCTTCAGCGTAGATAAGCGGGCTTGAACTATTTAGCATACTATGAGAGAAAAAGTCTTCATATTATCCCCAGGACATTAACTGAAATGTTCCACCTCGGGGAGACTGTGTAATAGCTGAATTAAGAAGGAATGTACAAGAGTGCGACGCCAATGACGCCGATCAGGATTCATTCGCCGGCTCAAAAAAATAAATTTTTTAAAAATCAAATATTAATTAAAAAACAATGGGCGATTTACGTTATCAAAGAAATTTTGGAATTGCTGCACATATTGATGCGGGTAAAACCACAACCACAGAGCGTATCCTGTATTACACCGGTGTGAACCATAAAATAGGGGAAGTGCATGATGGCGCTGCTACCATGGACTGGATGGCACAGGAGCAGGAAAGAGGGATAACCATTACTTCTGCTGCTACAACATGTTTCTGGAATTTTCCTATGGTGCAAAACAAAAAGACACCCGAAACCAAGCAATACAAGTTCAACATTATTGATACTCCCGGCCACGTAGATTTTACTGTAGAAGTAGAACGTTCCCTTCGTGTGCTTGATGGATTGCTAGCACTGTTTTGTGCTGTATCTGGTGTAGAACCACAATCTGAAACTGTTTGGCGCCAGGCAAATAAATATAAAGTTCCACGTGTGGGTTTTGTAAATAAAATGGACCGTGCAGGTGCTGATTTCTTAAATGTTGTAAAACAAATTAAAGAAATGTTGGGTGCTAAAGCTGTGCCTTTACAATTACCAATAGGTGCTGAAGATCATTTTAAAGGTGTAGTAGATCTTGTTACCCTAAAAGCTATGGTATGGGATGAGGCCGGCCAGGGTATGACCTACAATGAAGTGCCTATTCCCGAAGATATGGTAGAAGACGTAAAAGAATGGAGACAACACCTGATAGAAGCAGTTGCTGATTATGATGAAAAGCTATTGGAAAAATTCTTTGATGATCCTAATACAATCACTGAAGATGAAATTCATGAAGCCATTCGTAAAGCAACGATTGACATCAGCATTATTCCAATGATGTGTGGATCATCTTTCAAAAATAAAGGTGTCCAAACTGCATTGGATGCAATTGTAAGATACCTGCCGGGCCCTATGGATATTGAGGCAGTAAAAGGAACAAATCCTGACACTGGTGAGGAACTGTTGCGTCATTGCGATCCTAAAGAACCATTTAGTGCTTTGGCGTTTAAGATCATGACCGATCCTTTTGTAGGACGACTGGCATTCTTCCGGGCATATAGTGGTCGCTTGGATTCAGGCTCTTATGTGCTGAACACCCGCACGGGAAAAAATGAGCGTATTAGCCGTATTATGCAGATGCATGCCAATAAACAAAACCCTGTTGATTATATTGAGGCAGGTGATATTGGCGCAGCAGTAGGTTTTAAAGATATCAAAACAGGGGATACACTTTGTAATGAAGACCACCCGATTGTACTGGAAGCAATGACTTTCCCGGAACCGGTTATCTCAGTTGCAGTAGAACCTAAAACCCAGGCAGACGTTGATAAAATGGGTATGGCTATCGCCAAACTTGTGGAAGAAGATCCTACGCTTCGTGTAAAAACAGATGAAGAAACTGGCCAAACCATTTTGAGTGGTATGGGTGAGCTTCACCTGGAGATTATTGTAGACAGGATGCGTCGTGAGTTTAAAGTAGAAATCAACCAGGGTGCACCACAGGTGGCATATAAAGAAGCATTTCATAATTCTATCGAGCACCGTGAAACGCTTAAAAAGCAAACCGGTGGACGTGGTAAATTTGCGGATATCGTTTTTGAGATCGGGCCCGCTGATGAGGAATTTTTGACTGATAAAGAAAAAAATAAAGGCAATTTCCAGTTTGTAAATGGATTGTTTGGTGGATCAATTCCAAAGGAATTTGTTCCAGCTATTCAAAAGGGTTTTGAAACAGCAATGACAACAGGTGTACTTGCAGGCTATCCAATGGAAAGCATGAAGGTACGTGTGTTTGATGGTTCGTTTCACCAGGTAGATAGTGATGCGATGAGTTTTGAACTTTGTGCCAAACAAGGATATCGTGAAGCCGGCCGCAAAGCAAAGCCAGTATTACTTGAGCCAATCATGAAAGTGGAAGTGCTTACACCCGATCAATACATGGGTGATGTAACAGGCGATCTTAACCGCCGCCGTGGAATGCTGGAAGGTATGGACAGCAAACATGGTGTACAGGTTATTAAAGCTAAAGTTCCACTAAGTGAAATGTTTGGTTATGTAACGCAATTGCGATCATTATCTTCAGGCCGTGCTACTTCTACCATGGAGTTTAGCCATTATGCTCCTGCACCAAATAATATTGCAGAAGAAGTGATAGCAAAACAAAAAGGAAAAGTGAAAATTGAAGATTGATCAATTTGAAAATTTGAAGATTTGAAAATGATAAGATAGCCCGTTCTGAAAAGAGCGGGTTTTTTTTATGGATTGTTGGAAACCTTGCAGTGTTGTGCCACATGGTTTAAATTTTTCAAGTCAAAATTAAAACAAAACAAATGCAGAATAATGCCACATCAAACCAGCAGACCTCTACACAAAACCGGAATAATTATTGCCACTTTGCTTTTAAAACCACAAGAAATATGAAAACCATCTTCATTACCTTCCTCAGCATCATAAGCCTAAACCTTTTTGCACAAAAAACAAAGATTGAAGATGAACAT
>JBDSYV010000075.1:0-13009 GCA_040110925.1 Ferruginibacter sp.
GAAGGCGGAAAAAATTAAACACAATGGCAGACGTAAAAGCATTAGCAGAAAACCTTGTAGGTTTAACTGTAAAAGAAGTTCAGGAATTAGCTGAATTTTTAAAATCAGAATACGGTATTGAACCAGCTGCAACCGCGGTTGTAATGAGTGGCGGTGGCGATGGCCCTGCAGCAGTAGAAGAAAAAACATCATTTGATGTAATTCTGAAAGCAGCAGGTCCTAACAAACTTGCAGTAGTTAAAATCGTTAAAGAATTAACAGGGTTAGGACTTAAAGAAGCTAAAGATTTAGTTGATACAGCTCCAAAACCAGTTAAAGAAGGTGTAGATAAAGCAACTGCAGAAGAATTAAAAACTAAATTAACAGAAGCAGGTGCTGATGTTGAAGTAGCTTAATTTCTGTTTGAATATTTTAGAAGGCCGGTGAGTGATCACCGGCTTTTTGCATTCTATTCTTTAAACCTGCTTCTGCTTTAAATCACCCTTCGACAAGCTCAGGGTGACAAAAAAATCCCCGGATTTGATCCGGGGAGTAAATAAATATATCATTTAAATTTTAGGTGCCGCATCAAGTGTTTCCTGGTTTACACCGCTTGAATATTGAGCAAAATTCCTGATAAAATGTTCAGCAAGCCATTTGGCTCTTTCATCATATGCCCTTTTATCTTCCCATGTATTGCGGGGGTTTAAGATTTCTACAGGTACTCCGGGACATTCTTTAGGCATCATCATCCCAAAAACAGGGTGGGCTTCCATTTCTATGTTGTCCAGTTTGCCTTCAAGTGCAGCAGTGATCATTGCACGGGTATAAGCAAGTTTCATCCGCTGGCCTACGCCATATGGGCCACCACTCCAACCGGTATTTATCATCCACACATTTACATTGTGTTTTTTCATTTTTTCTCCTAACATCTCAGCATATTTGCCAGGATGTAACGGCAGAAAGGGTGCACCAAAACAGGCGCTAAATGTTGCTTTAGGTTCTGTAATACCGGCTTCAGTTCCTGCAACTTTTGCTGTATACCCACTAATAAACTGGTACATGGCCTGGCCTGCATTAAGCTTGCTTAAGGGTGGAAGAATTGCATAAGCATCTGCAGTGAGGAAGAAAATATTTTTTGGCGTTTTACCAATAGAAGGTTCCAGAGCATTGCTAATAAAGGATAGCGGGTAACTTACTCTCGTGTTTTCTGTAATGGATTTGCTGTTGAAGTCAATTGTATTGGTTCCAGGCAGGAAGCCCACATTTTCCAAAAGCGCTCCGGGCCTGATGGCCTTAAAAATTTCAGGCTCTTTATCCTCACTAAGGTCAATTGTTTTTGCATAACATCCACCTTCAAAATTAAAAACCCCGTCATCGGTCCATCCATGCTCATCATCACCTATCAGGCTGCGGTTAGGATCGGCACTTAGTGTGGTTTTACCTGTACCACTTAGTCCAAAAAATATTGCTGTATCTCCCTCCTCGCCCATATTTGCTGAGCAATGCATGCTTAACACATTCTTTTGTTGGGGTAAAATATAATTCAGAATAGTAAAAATGCCCTTTTTCATTTCACCGGTATAACCAGTGCCACCTATGAGAATGGTTTTCTTTGTAAAACTCGCCATTGCAAAATTGTGCTGCCGGGTGCCATCTACTGCAGGATCGGCCTTAAAGCTGGGCGCCATAATTATATGCCATTCAGGTGTAAAATGTTCCAATTCAGATTCAGTAGGGCGTAGGAACATATTATAAGCAAACAAATTGCTCCAGGGTTTTTCATTAATTACCCTGATGTTAAGCCGGTATGCTGGATCAGCACAGGCATAACAATCTCTCACCCATACTTCTCTTTCAGATAAATAAGCTAATAATTTTGCCTCCATATTGTCAAAATATGCAGCTTCGATGGGTATATTGAAATCGTTCCAGTTGACGGTGTTTTCCGTCATTTTATCCTTTACAATAAACTTGTCTTTAGGACTTCTGCCGGTAAACTCACCCGTGTTGATGGTGAGGGCACCGGTATCATTTAATTTTCCTTCGCCCCTTTGAATAGTTTGGTCTGATAATTCGGATGGGGGCAACTGGTAATGTACAGGCTTTTGCGGGTGCAAGCCTTTTTCTGCCAAAGCCTCAAGAGGGGCTTCAGGCAAAGTTTTTACTGACATAGCAAGCGTCATTTAGTGAAGCAGCAAAGGTAGCATTTTAGCATTACCACTTAAAAACATATTGCCCCAAGCAGGCTTAGGATTATTTAATGAACAGGGCTATCCTTTATTTTTTTTTAAGGTTAAAATGATTTTGTGAGAAAGCATCTGAAGAACTATTGAACCTGTTGAACAGGTACTATTTATTTAATAATTAAAAAAATATTCTGTGGTAGAGCGATTTTTTTTTAACCGTATATTGCAGTATTAGTTTTTAACTGATTAAAATTTGCAATATGAAATCATTACCAGCTTCCAAAAATATTTTCATTGAAAACCGCAGGCGATTTATTGCTAAAATGGAAAAGAACAGTATCGCCATTTTTAACAGCAATGATGAACTTCCTACAAACGGGGATGCGATTCATAAATTTAAACAAAATGCTGACCTGTACTGGCTATGCGGTATTGAACAGGAAGATACAATGGTCATTTTATTCCCGGGAAACCCGGACCCAAAATACCGCGAGGTACTGGTATTGGTTAGGCCAAATGAAATGAAAGAGAAATGGGATGGTCATCGCCTGAGAATAAATGAAGCACAGGAAATATCAGGCATTCAAACAATAGTTTGGCTAGATAGCCTTGATGCTTTGCTGCAACCCTGGGTTCATCTTTCAGAAATCATTTACCTGAATACAAATGAAAATGACCGCAAGGCTAATCATGTTCCTGTTAGGGATTATCGTTTTGCAAAACTTATGCGCCAGCAATATCCCCTTCACCAATACCGGCGTAGTGCAAGGATAATGAAAGAACTGCGAGCCATTAAGACCGCTGCAGAGGTGGAAGTGTTGCAGAAAGCCATGGATATTACAGATAAAACGTTCAGGCGGTTATTGCAGGTCATCAGGCCGGGGATAATGGAAAATGAAATTGAAGCTGAAATATTTCATTCATTTTTATCGAAGGGTAGTGTGGGGCCGGCTTATGGTTCCATTATAGCAAGTGGCGATAGAGCAAGAACATTGCATTATATAGAAAACAACAGGGAATGTAAAGATGGCGAATTGATACTAATGGATTTTGGCGCTGAATATTCTGGTTACAATGCAGATCTTACCCGAACGGTGCCGGTAAATGGTAAATTTGGCCGCAGGCAAAAAACAGTTTATAATGCCTGTCTTCACCTGCATCAATACGCAGCGAGTATTTTAAAACCTGGTATCAGCATTTTAGATTACACTGAAAAAGTAGGTGACGAAGCCACTGTTATTTTCCAGAAGATAGGCTTACTGCGTAAATCAGATATTAAAAATGAAGATCCAGAAAACAAGGCTTACCGAAAATATTTATACCATGGCATTTCGCATCATCTTGGTATAGATGTGCATGACCTTGGTACCCGTACGGAACCTGTAAAAGCAGGAATGGTATTTACCATAGAGCCCGGAATTTATATTGAAGAAGAAAAGATGGGTGTACGTATTGAAAATAATTTCTGGATAACAAAGAATGGCAATAAAGATTTAATGAAGAATATTCCGATAACCGTAGAAGAGATTGAGGCGTTGATGAAGAAGTAATAAATTTATTACCTTAGCATGAAGTATAGTGAATTAATGCGGTTATTGAAACGTGAGGGCTGGTATGAAGTACGACAAAGTGGAAGCCACGTTATAATGCAGCATCCGCATCTTGAGCAACAATTAACTGTACCTAACCACGGAAGCAAAGAAATAGGTAAAGGCCTGCAACAAAAAATTATGAGGCAGGCAGGTCTAAAATAAATTTTGTATGGCTAAATTAATTGTAACAGTAGAAAAAACGAATACAGGATTTTCAGCAGGGGCTGATAAATATCCTGTTTATACCGCAGGAGATTCGCTGGAGGAAATAAAAGAGAACATTACTAATGCACTAAACCTTTACTTTAAGCATAATAAAAAAATTTTGATAAGTGAAGATGCTGTAAAATTAAAATTTGATATACCTTCTTTTTTTGAATTTTATAAAGTAATAAATGCAAAAGCATTATCGGAGCGTATTGGAATGAATCAAAGCCTGCTAGCACAATATTCAAAAGGCATCAAACAGCCATCTGAACAACAGACGAAACGCATACTGCATGGCGTTCAGAAATTAGGCAAGGAACTAGCAGCAATAAATTTTTAAACTTTGCAAAAACAAATACCAAATCTTTTCACTCTTCTTAATTTAGTTTTTGGATGTCTTGCTATCATTTGCATTTTGCAAAATGGTATCAGCATACAATACACAAATGAAGCTGCGCAATACATTGATATTCCGGAAAAAATATGGATGGCATCTTTATTCATTGGGATAGCAGCATTGGTTGATTTCCTCGATGGGTTTGTTGCAAGATTATTTAATGCTTCATCTGAACTTGGAAAACAGTTAGATTCTCTTGCTGACCTCGTGAGTTTTGGTGTGGCACCAGCACTTATTATTTACCAGTTTTTGCGATTAAGTTTTGCAAAAGAAGAAACCGGGATTGATGTTAATATATTATTCCTTGTTCCGGCCTTATTTATTGCAGTAGCTGCGGCTTACCGTCTTGGCCGTTTCAACCTTGATGCATCACAGCAATATGGTTTTAAAGGTGTACCTGTTCCGGCTGCCGGTTTGCTCATTGCATCCTTTCCATTAATATACTGGAATACTTCGCAGGAATGGATAATTAACTTATTGCTGAATAAATGGTTTTTATATGCCTTCATCATTATCATTTGCTGGCTGATGGTGAGCAGGCTGCCATTAATTGCATTAAAATTTAAAGACAAATCTTTGAAGAATAATATGCCCGCAATTGTACTGTTTCTCATTGCCATTATAAGTATCTTATTATTGCATTGGCTTTCAGTTCCCTTAATCTTTATCGCCTACATTCTTATATCTTTGTTTTCAAATAAAAAAAATGATCTACAAAGCACTGGTAACCGTAATGCCACTTAAAGAATTGCTGGATCCACAGGGTAAGGCAGTTCTTAATGGCCTTGAAAACCTTGGCCTCAAAGGCGTACAGGATGTGAGGGTTGGAAAAAATATCAGTTTACAAATAGAAGCGTCAACTGAAGCAGATGCAAAAAGTATTGCAGAAGAAGCGGCAAAAAAATTACTCGCAAACCAGGTGATGGAAATGTACGAGGTGATAATAAATTGATTTGAAAATTTGAAGATTTGGAAATATATTATTATAAGATTTCAAATCATCTTCCCTCCGTCAATTTATTTTCAATTCAAACCCTTTTCAAATTTTCAAATTAATGCTTTACATCATCCCCACTCCCATTGGCAACCTTGCAGATTTTACTTTCAGGGCAGTAACTGTACTTCAAGAAGTTGAATTAATTCTTGCGGAAGATACGCGTACAACACAGGTGTTATTAAACCATTATAATATTCATAAACCAATTTCCCCATACCACCAGCATAACGAACATAAAATTGTAGATCATCTTGTTGACCAGCTCCAATCCGGCAAATCAATAGCATTGCTTACTGATGCAGGTACGCCTGGTATAAGTGATCCAGCTTTTTTATTGGTACGGGCTTGTATTAAAAATAATATTGAAGTGCAGTGTCTTCCTGGCGCTACTGCATTTGTGCCCGCCCTTGTAAACAGTGGCTTGCCAATGAACAGTTTTTGCTTTGAGGGATTTTTGCCATTGAAAAAAGGAAGACAAACCATGTTGAAAAAACTTGCTATTGAAGAACGCACCATGGTTTTTTATGAAAGCCCCATGAGGTTGCTAAAAACACTCACGAACTTTATTGAGTATTTTGGTGCAGAAAGGCAATGCTGCGTGAGCCGTGAGCTTACAAAAAAATTTGAAGAAAATAGAAGAGGTACGCTGCAGGAAGTACATGATTATTTTAATTCAAAACCTGTAAAAGGTGAGATTGTAATTGTAGTTGCCGGTAAATTTTAATATCACTCTTTCCCTTTTTCAATCTTCGCATTTATTTACAATACTATTCCACGAAATTTGCTATTCTTTAAAATTCAAATATGCATTATCGTTTTTTAGTAGCCCTGGTTTTCTGCCAAATCAATATTTGCAGCGCACAAAATACTTACTGGCAGCAAAAAATAAAATATGTGATAGATGTTAATCTTGATGTGCAAACCAACAAGATGGAAGGTAAACAGCAAATTACTTATACCAATAATTCTTCTACGGCATTAAACAAAATTTTCATTCATCTATATTGGAATGCATTTGAGCAAAACAGTATGATGGATATGAGTACCAGGGAATCGGAAAGCATTATCATTGGCACCGGCAGGAATGGCAGGCCAGTAAATGATTATGATAGACGCTTTAGAAAAAAAATATCTGAATTTAGCCCGGAAGAATACGGCTATTGCAGGGTTATTAAATTTTCATTTAATGGCAAGTTACAGGAAATGAAACAACATGAAACCATACTGGAAGTCTTACTTGATAAACCCATTCTGCCCAAAACAACAGTAACTTTTAATACAGAATTTATTTGCCAGGTTCCGAAATTATCTAGAAGAAGTGGGCGTGACAATGACGAAGGCGTACGCTATAGTATGGGTCAGTGGTATCCTAAGGTTAGTGAATATGATAACGAAGGCTGGCATGCAGATGATTACATCGGTAACGAATTTTATGGTGTATTGGGCGATTATGATGTAAACCTTACCCTGGATAAAAATTATAAAATTGGTGCTACAGGTTTGCTTGTTAACGCAAATGAAATTGGTTGGGGCTATGATAAAGAAGGCAGTGCATTAAAGCCGGTTAGCGGTAAGACCCGAACCTGGAAATTTTCAGGAAAGAACATTCATGATTTTGTATGGGCTGCAGATCCTGAATACCTGCATTTTACAAGACAGGCAGCTGGTGGGCCATTACTACATTTCATTTATAAAAATGAAGCAAATAAAAAAGCATGGAATATCATTGCAGATACCTGCCAAATGATTTACCCGTATATGGCTAAAACATTTGGCCCATATCCATATCCTGTTTATTCTTTTATACAAGGCGGTGGTGGTAGTACTGAATACCCTATGGCTACCATAATGAGAAATCCAAGTATGGGAGCTGCCATTCATGAATGGTGCCATAGCTGGTACCAGATGATGCTTGGTACAAATGAAAACCTGTATTCATGGATGGATGAAGGGTTTACAGATTATGCAGAAGCCCGTGTGTATGCCTGGTTGCATAAGCAGAATTTTTTTGAAGGCGCAACGGAATTTGATTCCTATTTCGACCTTGCAAAAAGCCGCTTTGATGAACCTATGAGCACCAATGCTAATTTTTATGAAACCAATTATGCTTCTACTGTAAATGCATACTTTAAGGGCTCAGTTTATATGCGGCAATTAGGTTATATAACCGGAGAAGATAAAATGGATAAGATTTTACTTGAATATTACCGGCTATGGCGCTTTAAGCATCCTACGCCCAATGATTTTATCCTTGTTGCCGAAGATATAAGTGGAATGCAACTTCATTGGTATAACAATTATTTTATCAACACAATCAAAACCATTGACTATGGAATTGACAGCCTTTGGGAAGAAAATGGATTATCTAATATAAGATTGAAAAGGGTAGGTGAGATGCCAATGCCAGTTGATTTGCAATTAACTTTTAAGGATGGAAGTACAGAGATGCATAACGTTCCTCTTAACATGATGTTTGGTTACAAATCAGATGAAAAGCTTGCAGATAAATTTTTTACCGGTAATCAGTGGATGTGGACGCATAGAACATATATTGTACAGACAAAACGCAGGCTTGCGGATTTAAAAAAAGCGGAAATTGATCCTACAAAACGAATGGCTGATATTGAACGTAAGAACAATAAATTAGAACTTAACTGGTAATTATTTGAAATACTAAAAACCCGGATTAAAGACCGGGTTTTTAGCTTAAACATTTTCCGGACATTATTAGGTCAACTTCCTTGTAGTCTTTCCAATCAAGACCCCGTTGTACCAAACCTGGAGCATATAATCTCCCTTTAAAAACCTGTCCGGTGTAAGCGAAAAGTTCAACGGTTTTTCATCTCCTGAATCTTCAAAATAAAGTTTACGTGAATATATTTTTTTCCCCTCTCTTGTATTAAATGTACCTGTATCCCAGGCAGAATTTATCATAACTTTTCCATCTGGCTGAAGCACTACAATATGTATATCACCCCCGGAATTTGCAGGAAAATTTTTAATAAAGAACGAGCCTACAATTTTTTCAGCTTCATCTGAGGCATTTGTTTCTTCTTCAGTGGAATTGTGTATGGTTATAGCATATAAATGCATTGCAGCAGCAACAGCAGTATTGGTTTTCCCGGTTGTTTGGGGTTCTTTAAATGAAAGGTTTATTGGGCTGCTGCTATTAGTTTTATCTGCAGCGATTAACTGGCCTATCAAACGTTGCAAACGTTTATTTTCTGAATCAACATTTGTGTAGAGATTTTGTAAAATTTCCAGCTTGTGTTGCAGTTCTTCAATCTTTTGTTTTGCTATATTTAAATCAGCACCGGGCTGTTGTTCTTTTAAAAGTATGGCTATTTCCTGGCGCAACTTGTTCATTTCACCAAGCATTGCCTGTGCATTTTTATTTTCCAGGATGATTCCTCCTCCTTGCACATTAGCATCTATTTTTTGAGTTGTACTGTTATAAATCTGCTGTAGGGAATCTCTTTCTGATTTGTTTACTGTGCTGTAGGAGAGTAACCCTGTTTTTTTCTGATTTATTATGTTCCCGAAATAAAGTTGGTAGCCGGTAATTCCCAACATTACTGCCGAGATTATAAGAATTACGATTGAACTATAAAGTATTGAATCGTAATTATTTTTTCGCATGGGGGAGAAGGGAATTATTTATAAAAACACAATATCATTAATAATAGAATTTACGTTTTGGTGGCTAAGGAGTTGCATTCTGGTTCACATAGGCAGATATCCATCCTACCTGCCCGTTTTTTACCAGGAAAAAATTCTTTTTTTCCATTGTTCCTTCAAACTGGCGTACAATTTTAATGAGCAACCCTGTCCCGGCCATCAACGCTTTCTGATCAAAAACTTTATGTACTCTTTGTGTTTCGGAAATTATGGCTGCCTTGTCAATAGTACTATCCTGTATAGAACGGGCAATATTTTCTGCTGATAATGAAGAATAATTATTTAGGAGCCGTTCGCTGAATTTTACAAGGTCATTAAATGTGAATGGCACAACTGAATTTTCTATAAGCTCAGGATAAAGCAGGGTAGCTGCAGCCCAGGCAATGCCACCGCTTATTGCAAAGTTGTCGTTCATATTGTACGCACCACTTTCGTTTACCGCGTAAACAATTTCTTCGTCAGGTTCACCAGCAAGAACACGTCCTAATTGCTTATTGTAATTGGTAAGGCTTTTATCATTTTCCAGCCTTTTTTCAGTGGCATTTGAAATAGTCTTAGTGCCCCAATTAAGTAAAAAAAGTTTTAGCGTTTTTGTATTGCCGTTCCTGAAATACCCCCCTTTTGTATTGCCGCTTCCAATATCAATCAGGAAAGTATTATACCTTCTTGCCTCAGGCACTATGCCCAGGTGCGAAAGCCTTGCTTCTTCCATGCCATCTATAATTTCTAGTTTTCTGGCTGGTTCATTAATATTCAGACGGAAAGAATCGGCAAGTTTTTGTATCCAGTCGTTCTTATTTTCTTTCTCTGCCTGCCCTTTTATCCCACTGCTTACTACTGCGAAAATTCTTGAACTATTAATTTCATAAACCTTCATGGCCACGTAGTAGAGACTGGTGAGCGCATTTAAAGTTGCAGTAAAGCTTGATGGCGTAAAAGAAATAAAATCGGTATTTACAGAGCTATCCTTAATAGATTTAAATGCGCCGGTAGAAGCGGCATTTTTCTTCATTTCTATGATGCTGAGTTTTACACCTTTGGAGCCGACATCAATCCCGGCATACAGGTTGGCCTTTTTTATTTTAAGGGGTAAAGTATTTTGGGAAAATGCAGTACCAGTTTTAATAACAAGGGTTAAGCAAATCAGGGCAAACAAAAGAGTAAATTTTCCTGTGTTCATTCATATTAATTTGCCACTAAAATTACTTCATTAGCCAGCCTATTCTATAGAGGTAGATAAATTGTGGAAAGAATGTAGATTAAAAATATACTAAAACTTATCTCCCGAAAAACCTGTTAACCGCTTCTATACGATTACTTACATGAAGTTTGTTATAAATACTATAAACATGCTTTCGTACAGTTTCGGAGCTGATAAAAGTTTTGGATGCTATTTCTTTATAAGCCATTCCTTCTGAAAGCATTTGTAAAATCTCGAATTCTCTTTTGGAAAGAATTTCCCCAAGACCATTGCCTGCATTAGGATGTTTTTGAAATACTGCTACTACTTTCCTGGCTATCTGGCTGCTCATGGGTGCCCCACCTTCATTGAGTTCTTTCATCGCTTCCAGTAATTTAGGCGGTGCTGTTTTTTTGATGATATATCCATTTGCACCGGCACTCAAAGCTTCGAATATCTTTTCATCATCTTCATAAACGGTACACATCATAAACAGCATATCAGGGCAGGTTGTCTTTAAATCTTTTACTACTTCAATGCCATTAATGCCGCCTAATTGAATATCCATCAAAACAATCTTGGGCTGAAATATGGGAAGTTTTACCAATGCATCTTCCCCGTTAATGCAGGAACAGGTAAGTTCAAAATCGTCAGATAAATCAATTATCTGTTCTAAGGCGCTGCGGATGTCAAGGTTATCCTCAACTATGGCTACTGGAATCTTCATGATATTGCAAAACTGGACTTTTTTTATTTGTCATGCAATACCCTATATAGGTAATTATTGTTACCGGGGTTGATAAAGTAGAAATTTTGCTTTGAACCATGGGTCCAAAAATGTGGATTCAATTTCCCAGACAAATGGTTTACAACCGCTTACAAAGATTTCCTGGGTTAAATCCCCACCTTTTAGGCTGATTAAGCCATTTGGCTCATCGGCAATTTTTTTATTTTTTTTGATGAGAGGCTTGCTCCAGTGCCATAAATCTTTTAGGGGTGCCACCGCCCGGGTCACCACTGCATCATATTGGTTTTGTGCCAATGATTCTGCCCGGGTATGTTGGGTTGTTATATTAGAAAGGCCAATGGCTTCCGCAATGGCTTTTACAACAGTTAGTTTTTTGTTTATACTATCCACCATATGAAAATGGGCCCCCGGAAAAAAAATGGCAAGTGGAATACCAGGAAATCCACCACCACAACCAAGGTCCATTATTTTAAGTCCATCTAACTTAAACCTTGTTGCAATTGCCAGCGAATGCAAAACATGATGTGTATAGAAATTATCCATATCCTTCCTGCTGATGACATTTATTTTCTCATTCCATTCCTTATATAAATCCTGCAATGCTGCAAATTGTTTTTCCTGGGAAGGAGTGAAATCCGAAAAATATTTTTTGATTATTTCCATACCGGTTTGGGTTTTACAAGGAGTGCCGGGGCAAAAATTAAATAGTAGAAAAACATCCAAATATCCATGAAAAGGAAAAGAGGTATAAGGTCTTTCTCGCCAAAACTTTTCAGGGTTTTTGTATAAATAAATAATTGAAGCAGCAGCCTGAAACCTCCAATGGCCAACGCTAACTGCCAGCTATAAAATATTGCAGTTGCAATTAACAAAGGATAAAATAAAAACTGCGTAAAGGCAAACAAAGCCAGCAGGAATTTATGTATGGGCTTATAATATTTTGACGTAGTATAATGCCGGGCTTTTTGCTTTCTCCACTGGGCCCATGTAATTGGAGGTTTACTTAATGTAAAAGTATCCTTATCAATATTAATTTTTGTGTTTTTTGATGTAGAAGCGCCATTAATAAAAAGATCATCATCACCACCAGCAAGTTTGTTATGAGCCGAAAATCCTTTCTGCCTGAAGAATACATTTTTCTTATACGATAAATTTCTTCCTACGCCCATATAAGGCAGGCCGGCGAGGGAATAACTCATGTATTGTAAAGCACTGAAGTAGGTTTCCCATCTTATAAATTTATTCAGTAAACCATTCTTTTTATGGTAAGCACCGTAGCCGAGAATAATTTCTGTATGTTCATCATAACTGTTTTGCATTTTGTTTATCCAGTGCTCACTTGCTGGTACACAATCGGCATCAGTGAGCAGTAATATTTCATGACTGGCAGATTTGATACCAATGCTTAGTGGAAATTTTTTTCCGGGAATCATTTTAGCTTCCTGCGTAAGTTCTACAATTTTAAGTTGCCTGAATTCTTTTTGTAATGCTTCAAGCAGGTACTTACTTTCATCATATGAGTTATCGTTTACCACAATTACTTCATGCGTGGTTTTATAATCCTGTACCAAAATTCCAGGTAAATTAAGGCTAAGATTTTCTGCCTCGTCTCGTGCACAAACAATTACAGATACTGCATGTGTTTGGGATACCTGCTTTTCTTTTACTTTATAAAAAGCAAGTCGCATAAAGAAAAAAAGATAATAAAAAATTTGTATAAAACTTATAACTGCAAAAGCTATAAATAACAATAGTGGCCAGTTTAGGGTGGCTAAGAGTTTTGGTAAATCCATGGCTGCAAAAGTACGGACACAAGCAATACCTGAAGTAAGAGTAGGGGTATTTTATCAACTATCTTTGCAGCTAATTATTTTTAAACGTTTCATGCCAGCATTAGATTTTCAATTATTGGCTTCCGATACCCAAAGCCGTGCAAGAGCAGGCATCATTACAACCGATCATGGAGAAATACCCACACCTGTCTTTATGCCGGTGGGTACGGTTGGCAGTGTAAAAGCCGTCACACAACAGCAGTTATTGGC
>JBDSYV010000076.1:0-5195 GCA_040110925.1 Ferruginibacter sp.
CAAAATCCACATAGGTATTTCCTCTTTCAAAAGGTAATTTGGGAAGATCCTGCCAAAGGTGTGCGTATAATATTTTTTCTGTAAGTGTAAGAGGCTTATCAAGGAATTTTTTTGCCGCTGCAATACGGGTTGGGAAATGCAAGTAAACCTTTTTTATCATGTCAATGTCAAACGCCATAACTTAAATTTGATATATGTAAATTTTTATGCCTGGTATATAGGTTGAAAAAACAGAATGTTGCCTGTTTTTTTAATATTCAAACTGAATTGATGCAAAATTACTTAAAAATGAAAGAAGCATCCTGGTAAAAAACTGTAATTTTAGGAATCAAGAACAATTCTTGCATAGTTTTGTTTCATTGGTTAAATGACTTGTTGACTTATTAATTACTATGAACCGGTTTAAATTATTTATTGAATGGCATGTGTTTGGGGTTTGCACAGCAATTGGCGAAAAAATGGGTATTGCTACCAGCACCATCCGTAAATATTTTATTTACATAAGTTTTATTACTATGGGCTCCCCGGTAATCATTTATTTATTTGTAGCATTTTGGATGAATATTAAACGATATATCATCAATGCAAGAAGAAACCCCCTGAGATATTTGTAAGAAACTCTTTTGCTTAGAGTTTGCAATCAGATTTTTAAGTTTTAGAATTAACCTTCAAAATTAATTCTAAGAAGTTGCGTCATTTAAATGCATTCATCCCAGTTACATCCATCCCGGTAATAAGCAGGTGTATATCATGAGTGCCTTCGTAGGTAATTACACTCTCCAGGTTCATCATGTGCCGCATTACAGGATATTCCCCGGTAATGCCCATTCCTCCCAGCATCTGGCGTGCGTCACGACAAATATTTGTGGCTACTTCACATGCATTACGCTTGGCCATGCTCACTTGCTGAGGTGTCACTTTTCCTTCATTCATTAATACGCCAAGCCGCCAGTTTAGCAACTGCGCTTTTGTAATCTCTGTAATCATTTCAGCTAGTTTTTTCTGCTGAAGTTGAAAACCGCCAATCGGCCTTCCAAACTGCACACGCTCTTTGCTGTATTGCAAAGCAATATCATAACAATCCATTGCAGCGCCAATAGTTCCCCAGGCAATGCCGTAGCGAGCCTTAGTTAGACAGCCAAGAGGCCCTTTGAGCCCTTTTACATTTGGTAGAATATTTTCTTTAGGCACTTTTACATTATCAAAAACCAATTCGCCGGTAGCGCTGGCACGAAGGCTCCATTTGCCATGTGTAGTGGGCGTGGTAAAACCTTCCATGCCACGCTCTACAATAATACCTTTTATTTCCCCTTCATCATCTTTTGCCCATACAACTGCCACCTGCGAAAAAGGCGCATTGCTGATCCACATTTTTGCACCGTTCAAAATCACATTCCCATCTCCGTTGTCTTTAAAATTGGTAAGCATACTGCTGGGGTCGCTGCCATGATCAGGCTCAGTTAGCCCAAAACATCCTAGCCATTCGCCACTGGCAAGTTTTGGTAAATATTTATGGCGCTGTTCTTCATTGCCATATTGATAAATAGGAAACATCACCAGCGAACCCTGCACCGATGCCGTACTACGAACACCACTATCACCACGTTCCAGTTCTTGCATCATAAGGCCGTAAGAAATATAATCCAGGCCGCCGCCGCCATATTGCTCCGGCACTGTAGGGCCAAAGCAACCCAGGTCGCCCAGTTGTTTTACAATCTGCTGTGGAAACTCAGCCCGCTGGGCATAGTCTTCTATAATAGGGCTGATTTCTTTTTTTACATAATTGCGTACCGATTCCCGGATAAGTTTATGTTCTTCGGTAAGCAGTTCATCTACATTAAAATAATCCGGGGATTGAAAATTATCTGATTTGGCAGCCATAGTTGATTATTTATTAGCCGGTCTTTTAAGCCATGTGCAACTTCTGTTGCGTCGCACACTTGTACATTATTTCGCCAGGCATCGTTCTTAGGCCGCAAAGATAAGTGCCATAGGGCTAGCAATAAAATCATGATTTCCTCCACGCATTTTTATGTAAACCCTCATCCCGGCTTTTCCTGCAAATTCATTTAGCATCTATCTTTACCTGCTTAACGGCCAAATTTTAACTGAACGATCATGACACATTTTACCTACCTGGCTTTAGGCGATAGTTATACAATTGGTGAACAGGTTTTATTGCAGGAAAGTTTCCCATGCCAGGTAGTACAATTATTGAGGCAAAATAAGACAATGAAAAATTCCGGAAGTGAGACCAGTTTTACAGCACCAGAAATAATTGCAAAAACCGGGTGGACAACAGATGAACTTACTTCGGCAATTGAAAAAAATACTTTATTACCACAGTATGATTTTGTAAGCTTACTCATTGGCGTAAACAATCAATACCGTGGCCGCAGTTTGCACGAATTTGAAACGGGGTTTACATATCTACTTCAAATGGCGATTCAATTTGCTGCCAACCAAGCAAAAAAAGTTTTTGTGCTCAGCATTCCTGATTGGGGCATCACCCCTTTTGCAGAAGCCCGCCTGCCGGACGGGCAGGGAAGAGACAGTAAAAAAATCGCAGGTGAAATTGATGCATTTAATGAAGTATGTAAAAAAGTATCAGCGTTACATAACTGCATTTATATTGATATTACTGCATCACAAAGAGCAGATGGAAATAATGCTGAATTCCTGGCAGCTGATGGACTTCACCCTTCAGCAAAAGAATATGCAAAATGGGCCAGGCTACTTTCAGAAGCTATGATGGCTGCATAATTTAATCAGTACTCAATCATTTTTCTTTGCACTGTTCCATCATTATGAAAATCAAACAGGGCATAGGCTGGCGCAAAATCCTGGAAAGGACCGTCCCACCAATTTCCGCTAACAGCGCCGTTACAAAAATATTTTATTCCCAGGTAATTTACTTCGTCCTGCAGGTGTATATGCCCGCTAAGGCATGCTTTTATACCAGGATATTTTTTAAACAGGTCCTTAATTTTTCTTGCATCTGTATGGAGTAATGCACGGGAAAGTTTCCAGTCACCATTAGCCAGCATATCTTTAAAAAACATAGCACTACAAAAAGAAACAATGGGAATATGTGAAACGATGCAGATAAATTTTTCTTTAGTAATGCTCAACTCATTTTCCAGCCATTTAAATTGTTCTTCATCCAATAAAGCAATATAGCCGCCATTATTTTCCTGCACACTGTCTAAAACAATAAAGCTCCAGTTGTTATGGGCAAAACTATAATAAGTTTTTGCATAGCCGGTTTGCTGCAGCCACCATCCTTTTCCATAAAGCGCATCTGCTTTTATATCTTCCTTTTCTTTTAATTGCCAGCCCCAGATATCATGATTGCCAATGCAGTTTCTTACCGGTAGCTTGTTTTCTGACTGCATGATTTTATTGAACAGATTCCATTGTGTTTTTGTTTTTTCTTTATCAGCAGCAAGTGCATCCATAATGCTGTCGCCACCGTTGATGATAAAATCTGGCTGAGTTTTGAGGCTACTGATATTTTGTAAAGCTTTCTTCATTCCTGCTTCTGCAATTTCTGATGGCTTAACGTGAATGTCACTTATGAAAGCGGTTGTAAAATATTTTGGCTTATTAGCAGGCAATGCCTCAGCAGCGTTTGGTAGCGAAGCGGCAGCAGAAAAAATAGAAAGATTTTGTATAAATTTTCTGCGCTGCATAAAGCGTTTTTTTATTTGATGAAATCTTTCATTTCCTCCTGATATTGCTGTGCAATAATACCAGCTTCGGCTGCAAAATTTTCTTTATCACTTGCGTAGATTATAGCCCGGCTTACATTTACCAGCAATCCACAATCTTTGTTCAAACCAAATTTACTTACTTCGGCCAAACTGCCACCCTGGAAACCCACACCGGGCACCAGTAAAAAATTATCAGGAATTATGTTGCGAATGTTTTCAACTTCACTTGCTTGTGTTGCACCAGTTACAAACATGAGGTTATCAGGCGTGCCCCACTGGCTTACTGTTTTGATAACTTTTTCAAACAAAAATTCACCCTCAATTTTTTGCATTTCAAAATCTTTTGCTCCCTTGTTGCTGGTAAGTCCAAGTACGATGGTCCATTTATTTTCGTATTCCAAAAAAGGCCTGATGCTGTCTTCACCCATGTATGGCGCTACAGTAATGGCATCGAATGGTATCGCTTCAAAAAAAGCTTTTGCATATTGAGTTGATGTATTGCCAATATCACCACGCTTCGCATCTGCAATTTTAAAATGTGTATTTGGAATGTAATGAACTGTTTGTTCCATAGCCTCCCAGCCTTGGGTACCCATCGCTTCATAAAAAGCAGTATTGATTTTATAGCCTACACAAAAATCTTTTGTAGCATCTATGATTTGTTTATTAAATTCAAAAACTGCCTTGCTGCTGCTCTTTAGGTGAGCAGGAATTTTTTGTTCATCCGTATCAAGTCCTACACAGAGGTAAGATTTCTTTTGCTGGATTTGTTCTATCAGTTGTTTTCTTGTCATGCTAAATTCTATTCAATATTTCGGCTGCAATTTTCTTAGAATCACTGTCTTCTTTCTTCATTAATTCCGCAGCAATATTTTTCTTTGATGCTTCATTCCTGTTCTGGCTAAGTTTAAAAACGTTAGACAGTTCGGTAACTTCTATTTCAAAAGCACTAATGGCCTTAACCATCACTGATACATAATTTCTGGGTAGCATATCAAACGATGCCTTTTTACCAGGGCCTTCATGAAGCTCTGTGATTTTTTTTACGGCCTCATAAGTTGCAGTTTCATCTTTAAAATTGATTTTCCCTTTTGCATGCACCGTCATATAATTAAAGGTGCTGCCCATGGGTTCTTCCGCATACCAGCTAGCGCTTATATAAGTATGTGGGCCGGTAAATAGGACCAGGACATTTTCATTTGCAAAAAATGTTTTGTAATGGTCACTATATTTCATCATATGACCACTCAATAATATTTTACCATCTTTCTCATCAACATGCAATGGCAATTGAGTTGCCACAGGAAACTCGACGCCGCAGGCTGTAATTATAGCAAAATAATTTTCTTTCATAAAAGCAATTACAGTTGCCTCATTGTTTTCTGTAAAGTGAGGGTCTTTGTACATTTTCTAATTAATTTTTTCCAGCATCAGTTTTTCTACTTCTGTTGTTTCCCAATTATTTTCAATGCCTGGCAAGGC
>JBDSYV010000077.1:0-8649 GCA_040110925.1 Ferruginibacter sp.
TAAATCTCCAAATCCTTTTACTGAAAACTGCAATCAATTCTACTTCTTATCTTTAAACTATGCAAATAAACCTGAAAACAAAAATTACCGGAGCCTTGCTGCTTTTTATTTTTTTTGGCATTTCGGCTTTTGAACCTACAAAGGTTTCACGAGAATTTAGAAATTTGCAGGTATTGCCCAAGGACATCAGCGAAAAAGCGCTTCAAAAAATAATGGAGGAAGAATGCGGAAAAGGTTTAGGCGTTAGCTGTAACTATTGCCATACAAAGGATAAAAATTCATCAGATCTTGATTTTGCAAGCGATGCAAAACCTGAAAAAGAAATTGCCCGTTCTATGATGCGCATGACGATGGAGATCAATAAAAAATATTTCGGTCTGGAAAATCCAGCCATTGGTGATACTCTAATGAGCATTACATGTAAGACCTGCCACCAGGGAGATCCTTATCCCGGAAAGAAAAAATAATTTATTAAGAAACGACAGAATGTTCAATTATCAAATTTATTTGAAAAGCTCTTTCACTTAGCCCATTTTTCCTGGAACCTTTCTAATAAAATCAAATCCCCACTTTAAATAAACATCTTACATTTAAAAACGTCTTCACTCGTTACTCATCAGGCTAACTTTTTATATAAATACTTATCAGTGCTCCTATATGTTTTAAACCATACATTACATTAGTCCAGAGAACCGGGTCTGCGGCTATTGCAATAGCTGAAATCCATTTGAAAATTTTGCCTGGCTTAATTTTAATTTGATCAGTTTTTATGTTGAGCAAATTATCATAACAGTTTCCATTTTGCGAAGTACTGTTAGTAGGGGACGGTATATAAAAACGGGACAGAGGCATACTTTCTTTCGATTCCGGTGGTAAATATTTATTGTCGCAGTATATAGTTTAAATAATATGCCAGTTTTAATAATAGGAAAGAATTTATAAAAATTGGGGAGGAGCAAGGTTATTGAGGGAATTAATTCTACAAGGCTGTATAAATATTTCAGCTGATGGGTAAATAATAAAAGAATTTATGGCTGATTTTAATAGATTAAGCAGGTTGTGTAAGCTTAAGAAAAGGATACAGGGTTTAGTAACTGTTCCCTTCTATAATAAAATCAAAAAAAAATTTATTTAACCGGGATAATATCAATTATAACCACGGATATAAAACCTTTCTTTCGGCATTTATTTTCAAATGGAGATGTTTGTTTGTCTGCTCCAAAACTATTGGTTTCAAAATCAAAATTTATAAATGCATCTCTTTCATGCTTCTGCATACAGAAGGTCTCACAAAAAATTTATCTTTACCACAATGAAAAAGCAAATACAGGCAAGACGAAAAGGTATTATATTATTAATCAGCAGTATTCTCCCATCGCTGGTTTTGTTACGTAAAAATGACCCATTGCGTTTGGCAGGCGCCACAGCTTTTTTTACCACATTTGCTTTACCCCCCATAGTTTTTATTATTGCACAATTATTTGGTTTATTTATCGGATCCAGAAATATGGGACTGGGATTAATCGAAAACATTTCACATAACCTTGGTGCAGATGGAGCGCAACAGGTAAGGCAGGTCTTAAGAAGTATCCGAGGTTTTGATGACAATTGGTACGTCATTGTTTTCGGTTTTATTTTTCTTCTATTTGTTGCCACAACCTTGTTTATCGTCATCAAAAATTCGCTGAACCAAATCTGGAATATCACGGTAAGGGAGAGGCCCGGTCTTTTGTTTAATTTAGGCACAAGATTAAAATCCTTTGCAGTAATCATGCTAGTTGGATTTTTATTTTTTGCTGATCTTTTTTTTAAAAGCATTCAAATAATTGCTGGTGATTATTTCGAAAAATATTTACCTGGTAGCAGCGTATATTTTAAAAGCATTTTTGGTGAGATAACCAGTGTAATAATTGTATCTGCGTGGTTTATTTTATTGTTTCGTTTCCTGGCAGACGGAAAGCCAACATGGAAAGCAGCGCTCATGGGTGGCCTTTTAACAGGCCTGCTATTTACTGCCGGAAGGTTTATATTACGCATACTGCTTATTGATGCAAATATTGGTCAGCTATATGGCGCTTCTGGTTCATTTGTATTGGTATTGTTATTTGTATTTTATACCTCCTTTATTCTTTACTATGGCGCATGTTTTATTGAAGTTTATTCAGTCAAAAGACAATGGGCAATTTTGCCAGTACATAAAGCATCAAGGAACCAACCTGATATAATTATGGATAAAAAAGAAGTTGACATACTCGCAGGTTAGAATTTATTCCCTATTTTGATAACGGGATCACTTAAATATTACCAGGTTAAATTGAACACAGCATCCTATATCAGCCTTTCTGCATTAACCAGTAAAATTTCTGCTGCCATAGAAGATAATTTTGCACATCAAAGCTTTTGGGTAATTGCCGAAGTAGTAAACCAAAGATTTATAGAGAAGAAAAACTATTTTTTCTTTGACCTAGTAGAAAAAGATCCTAACAGCAATACTGTATTGGCCTCAATTAAAGCAACTGCCTGGAGTGGTGCAGTAACTAATATCCGGAAATTTGAACAACTTACCGGCCAGCCCTTTACTGATAATATACAAGTGCTATTGCAGGTATCTGTAGAGTTTCACGCTACTTATGGCCTTAAATTAAATCTCATTAATATTGACCCTTCATTTACGCTTGGCAACCTTGAACGACAAAAGCAGGATACCCTGCAGCAGTTGCTCGAAAAAAATCCAGGGCATATTCATTTCATTGATGGCGAATATTTAAGCTATAATAAAACCTTGCAGCCTCACCCGGTAATACAACGTATAGCGCTAATTTCTTCCTACAATTCAGATGGATACAAAGATTTTAAACATGAAATAGAAAACAATGCATACGGTTATAAATTTATAATTGATGATTACTCTACCCAGGTACAGGGCACCGGCATGGAGCAGCAAATGATCAATAAACTAATAGAAATTTTTACCCTCGATATTGATTATGATGCCGTGGTAATTGTACGTGGTGGTGGCTCACAATTAGATTTTCTGTTGTTTAATTCTTATGCTCTTTCCAAAGCAGTAGCAAGATTTCCTATTCCCATTTTTACAGGTGTGGGCCATACCAGCAATGAATCTATCGTGGATCTCATGGCATATGCCAATACCAAAACGCCAACAAAAGCTGCCCAGTCCATCATAGCACATAACCGTGCCTTTGAAGAAACAATAAACAACCTTCAACAAAATATAATACTTAAGACAAACCAGTTGCTTGTAGGAAACCAGCATTACCTGGCAAACCTTTCTTCTTCAATTAATAATTATGCTACAACACTTATCCAAAACAACCGCCTGCACATTGCCATAACAGCTTCTTCTTTAAAAGAGTTGACAACTGATAAAACAAATACAGGAAAAACACAGGTAGCAAAACTTAACTTTACCCTTCAAAAAACAGCTGATGCCTTACTGCACAAACAACATTATCAACTGCAAACTATTGAAGCAATGGTAAAACACCTGGACCCGGATGAGGTATTAAGGCGAGGATATGCATTGGTATTGAAAGACGGAAAAATTATTGCAGATGCCACTTCCTTAAAACCAGGAACGGAAATCACTACACGAATGGCCAGTGCTGATATCAACTCAACAGTAACTTCCAAAAAACAACGCAATGGATAAAAACTTAACCTACCAGGCCGCACTTGATGAGCTTAACCAGATAGCCATTGACATGGAAAGCGAAAAAATATCTATTGATGAACTTGCCGAAAAAGTAAAGCGTGCTTCTGTACTGTTGCGAATCTGCAATGCCAAACTAAAAAGCACTGAAGATGATGTGAGGAAGATATTGGGAGAAATAAGTTGAGAAGAATTTGATTCGGAACAGTTATTAAAGAATACAATTCCCTTACTTTAAATGCAAATAAAAGACCCGGCAAATAAATAATTGCCGGGTTTAAAATTTTCCTTTTTGCTTTAAGGTTGTTGACAGATTATGGTAATGCTTTAATAACAGCGCAACCAATTCTTTGGCCAGCATTACCAGTAGGTTGAGTTGTATAGTCATCAACTCCACTATGAATGATGACTGACCGGTTAAGAATATTTGTTTTTGCATCTCCGCCCAATGACCATAAATCTGTTTCCAGTTCAAGGCTGCCATGACCCTTGGCATCAAGACTGATATTACCTATATCGCCTGAATGAAAACTGGCACTGCCCCATTTACCATGATTAGCGCCTGTAGGATTCCAATGTCCCATTGCGCCTTTTCCCATATCGCCGCAATCGCCATGATCATGAAAATGCACAGCCACAGATTGATTTGCTTTTGAAAGTACAGTTATGTCCAAGGTCATTTTCACCTTACTTCCATCCTGGTCAAACTGAATGGAACCAGTAACAACAGTATCAGGTTTTGTACCACTAAGTGTAGCAATAGCATGGCTAACTGCCATAGTGCTAGTATCAGCACTCATAGCATCGTGAGTTGTTGTGGTTTTATCTTCACTGTTATTACATGCTGTAAAGCATACAGTAGAAAAGACTACCGCACTGCATAATAATTTAAAAAACTTTGGTTGTTGCATAAATTTTATTTAATTGATTATGAAATGTAAAAATATTTTTCAGTATCTGGTTATAAAAGAAATACTCATTGACGATTTCACGAGCGTTTTGTAAACCTAAGTAAACATCTCTAAACCGGTGCCAAATTACCATCATTCAGGCAATTATATAATTTTAATTTCAACCTTCAGTCTATACTTTTCCTGGTAATGACCGGAAAATCTTTTTCAATAATTCATATAACTCTGGGTGTTTTTCCTGCAGCAATTCTGGTCGTTCAAAAAAATATTCAGATACCACGGCAAAAAATTCTGCTTCATTGGTAGCGCCATAAGGGTTAATATCAGAATCGTTTTCCCTTATCATCTCAATTTCTTTCTTCATAAGTTGTAGCCAGGGCAGAATATATTTTTTATCAAGAATGAATTCTGGTACACCATCAATAGCACCATCGGTTTTATCTACCAGGTGAACAAACTCATGAATAGCTGTATTTGTTTTTCCTGTAGTATTTTTAAATGCCTGCCTTAATTCAATCTGTGAAAGTATCATCACATGATTAAGCGCTCCGCTGCCTACCATTCCCAATACATTCCTCCCCTCCCCTTCTTGCGTAAAATCATGATCAAAAGAATCAGGGTATAACAATACTTCATGAAGGTTTACATATTCCCAACCAGGGAAATTAAAAATTGGAATTACTGCACTTGATGCAATGAGTATCCTGTCTATATCTTCCACTTGAGTTTTAACGCCTGTTATTTTTGTTTTTTCCAAAAATAATTCTATTCGCTCTTCAAATTCTTTTTGGCGTGAACCATTTAACTGTTGGTAAAAAGGAACATTATCTTCAAGTAAGGCTTTGTAACCAGGAGAAATATTGCCAGTTTTTTTGCGGTTTCTTTTGGGCTTAAATACAACTCCAAGCAACACTCCGATTAGAGAAAGGATTAATAAAATTGACAAAAATATATTCATTTATAATAGGGATTATTTGTGAAGATGTTGTAAAGTTATACCGCATTTTTTTCTAAGCTCTTAACAATAAATTACCATGCCATCATATATCTTTTTATACCTGTATGCATCTAACTATTAAGCAAATAAACGCCAAGATATGAAACAGATATACATCAACCAGGAGATTTTACTAAGGCCAGGCAGTAGTATATTTAATAAGGAATGGTGTGAAAATGACACTGCCAGTGATTCAAAAAAATTATCGCAGAAGGAACAAGTGAAACAGCTTTGCTGGAATGGTATGTTACCAGCGATGCTTCCTGAAATATGCGAATTGAATAATGAAGGCAAACAACTTACTCTATGGGAAATTAATGAAACTCATAATTTGCTGGATCTTCGCATGGGTGAACTTGACCAGTTTATGAATGATGAATGGTCGATAAATCCATATGTTATAGCGGCGTTGGCTTCTTTAAATTAGGCACTGAGTTTTTGAGATATTAACTTATGGATTCAATACTTAGTTACTACTCACTTAAGCTGTCCCATATTCCCTATTCAATTGTTTATCTAAAATAAAAGTTCCGAATGGTAACAGCGATGCAATGAATGCCCAGGTTGATTTCCAGAAAGTCCATTTAAATTGAATCCATACTTTAACCAGGTAAATGCAAAACAAAACAAATAAAACGCCATGCGCCCAGCCCATATATTTTACTGCCTCTGGAATTCCTGCAAAATATTTTAAAGGCATAGCTATTACTAACAACAGCAAATAAGAAATCCCTTCTGCAACGGCAATAAATCTGAAGTGTTTCATGGTAGCTCCTGAATAATTATTCAACATTGATTCTTTTTTACAAAATTCTTAGGAATCAAGCGTTTTGCTTTACCCTTATTAGAACAAAAATGGCTTAAGCTTATCTCAATAATAATCAGAAGTAAGATTCACATTAGCTTTTTCAGCGGCTTCAATAGCCACAAAGGAACTCAGGATATCCGGGGAAGATTTTGTAATACAAACATCATGTTCATAGTGCGCTGATGGTTGATGATCTTTTGTGCGTACGGTCCATTCATCATCATCATGAAATACTTCTTTAACTCCAAGATTAATCATGGGCTCAATAGCCAGTACCATACCTTCTTTTAACTTAGCTCCTGTGCCACGCTTACCATAATTTGGCACCTGGGGCTCTTCATGCAGTTTGCGACCCAGCCCATGACCTACGAGTTCACGCACTACGCCGTAACCATTCAGCTTCTCTGTATGCTCCTGTATAGCAAAGGAAATATCTCCAATTCGGTTTCCCTGCCTCGCCTTTTCAATGCCTTTATACAACGATTCTTTTGTTATCCTCATTAGCTTTTTTATTTCTTCACTCACTTCTCCTATTGCATATGTATATGCGCTATCTCCATGAAACCCATTTTTGTAAACACCGATATCAACAGAAATAATATCACCGTCTTTCAATGGCTCATTACCTGGGAAGCCATGCACCACGGCATCATTTACTGAAATACAACTTGCAAATGGATAATCACTGTATCCTTTAAAAGATGGCACCCCACCATTATCTTTAATGAAAGTTTCAATAAGCTCATTTATTTTAGCGGTATTAATACCAGGCCTTAAAATCTTTGCTATCTCCGCATGTGCATCACCTACCAGCAAGCAGCTATGCCGCATTATTTCTATTTCTGCTTTTGATTTATACTGTATCATCTTATGTAAATTAAAACAAACCCCAACGAATTTTGTCGTCAGGGTTTTAAAAATATTTTTAGTAAATCTGTTTATAGTCCAGAAGTAACAGCTTGTCTGCCCTGTACTCTTCCACTGCTCATTAGGCCATCGTATTGACGCATCAAAAGCTGTGTTTCTATTTGTTGTAAAGTATCCAGGATTACTCCTACCATAATCAACAGAGATGTACCGCCAAAGAATGTGGCAAAGCCTTGTGCCATTCCAAATGTAAGCTGGAATACCCCTGGCAGAATACCTACAAACGCAAGTAATACTGCGCCCGGAAGTGTGATCCTGTCCATGATAGTTCCTATATAATCAGCAGTAGGCTGCCCCGGTTTTACACCAGGAATGAAGCCGTTATTACGCTTCAGTTCATCCGCCATTTGCTTGGGGTTGAAGATTAGCGCCGTATATAAAAAGGTAAACCCTATTACGCAAATTGAATAAATGATCATGTAAATAAGACTGGTATGATCTGTAAAGTACCTTGCCCAACCTTCGCCGGTAAAGCCAGAGAAAATAGTAGGCAAGAATAAGATAGCCTGTGCAAAGATGATCGGCATTACACCGGCTGCATTTACTTTTAACGGAAGAAAGTTTCTTGCTCCGCCAAATTGCCTGTTACCAACAATTTGTTTGGCATAATTCACAGGCACTCTACGGGTTCCCTGAACCAGCATAACAATCCCCATAATTACTGCAATAAGAAAAACCACTTCCACTAACATTATTAAAAGTCCTCCAGCACCACGTGTTGTCCGTGCAGCCCACTCTTGTCCTATAGACTGCGGAAAGCGTGCAAGTATACCAATCATAATGATGATAGAAGTACCATTACCTAAACCTTTATCAGTTATTTTTTCACCAAGCCACATTACGAATAATGTACCTACTGTAAGAATAACTACTGTTGAAACCCAGAAGAAATTACCATAAGCTGCAATTAATGCTTCAGCATTTCCAGGGCTCTTTAAGTAACCAATATACGCCGCAGCCTGGAAGGCAGTAACGATAACAGTAAGATATCTTGTCCACTGGTTTATTTTCTTCCTTCCACTTTCACCTTCTTTCTGCACTTTGGCCATCTGCGGAACGAGTATGGTCATCAATTGCATGAAGATAGAAGCAGAAATGTATGGCATGATACCCAATGCAAAAATAGATGCTTTGGAAAAAGCACCACCTACAAAGGCATCCAAAAGTCCAAGCATGCCGCCCTTGGTGCTTTGGGTAAGATTAGCTAACTTATTGGGATCGATACCGGGAAGTACAATAAAAGAACCAAGGCGGTAAACAAATAGCAACAATAAAGTGAATACTATTTTATTGCGCAGTTCTTCTATACTCCAGATATTCTTAAGTGTTGTTA
>JBDSYV010000078.1:0-6330 GCA_040110925.1 Ferruginibacter sp.
CGGCTTTCATGGTTTGCACTTCATCGCCAGCTTCGGGCACCATGGTAACAAGTGTTACATCTGCCAGGCCCGCAATTTCAACTTCGCTTTGCCCTACGCCAACTGTTTCAATGATGATGTAGTCGTAACCTGCTGCTCTTACCAGCTCAGTTATTTCGATAATTTTTGCATTTAATCCGCCAAGAGATCCACGGGTTGCAAGAGATCGTATGAAAATATTGGAATGATTGAACCATCGGCTCATCCGTATCCTGTCGCCAAGTAGTGCTCCTAAATTAAATGGTGATGATGGATCAACACATAGAATAGCAATTTTTTTTTCTTCTGCTGCTAACTCGGCTGTAAGTGCATCAGTCAAGGTACTCTTACCTGCCCCGGGGGGGCCGGTTATTCCAATAACCTGCGCATGACCAGCAGGTAATTGCGCCATAAAATTTTCATATCCTTCTGCTTCATTTTCAACAAGTGAAATACATCTTGCCAGCGCCTTTGCATCGCTGCTAACCAAATCTTTTTTCAACTGCTGCCACATATCCTGCAAAATAAGTAGAAAAAAATATTATGTTGATTATTCATTTAGCCTTCTTGGCAAAAGCTTTATTTTATCTACCAGTTCAAAATCATTTCTTTGTATATCATTTAAGTTTTTTTTATAACTATTAAAGATGGCGCAACAAAAAATATTACTGGCCCATTTAAATTCTAACGGCGATTGTCTTTATGCAACAGTAATTGCCCGGCAAATAAAAGAGCAGGATTATCCCGGTTGTCATTTAACATGGGCAGTAAATAGCCGCTGCAAACAAACCATTTTATTAAACCCTTTTGTTGATGAAATATGGGAGATCCCTACAGAAAAATCTCTCGCCAGCAAAAAAGAATGGGATGCCTTTGTAAAATCTGCAGAAGCCAAAAAGCAGGCAGGCGAATTTGATAAAATTTTTTATACCCAGGTAATTGGTAAAAATATGATGAATTTAAATGGAGATATTCGTAGCTCTATTTATAAAAATTACCCTCACCAAATCACTCAAAGCCAGCGACCAATCATAGCACTATCACCTGCGGAAGTAGCGGAAGTGAAAAGTTTTGCTCAGCAAAATAATCTTGCAGCTTACAAACACGTAATATTATTTGAATGCGGTCCTGATAGTTTTAAGTCTGCTTTAAACCCAGGCTCTTCTTTAGCTTTTGCAGAGAAATTCATAAGTCTTCATGAGGATGTTTTGTTTATTCTTTCTTCCAATAAAAAAACAGAATCTACATCCTACCAAATAATTGATGGCAGCACAATAAGCTTTAGAGGAAATGCTGAACTAACAAAATATTGTAGTTTTTTTATTGGTTGTTCCAGCGGTATTTCCTGGCTTGGTACCACAAGCTGGGCAAAGCCGTTGCAAAAAATATTGGTGATAAATGATAAGACGATTTTAAATTCCTCGATGGTTGAAGATCATAACATGGCGGGGCTTCATTCAGGAAATATAATTGAAATGATGGCTAGCAGTTTTAGCCAGCAACAATTGATTAACTGCCTGCAAATGTCATTAACCGGCCAGTTTGAAGCTGCCAAAAAAATCTATCATCAACACTATAAAAAAACAAACTTCAAGTTTTTATATATGGTGGCAAAAAGCAGTTTTGAAGAATGGAATTTCAACCTGCCCATGAAACTGTACAGTGAAACTGTTCGCAAATACGGTTTTAGCTTTAATGCACTTTACAATATCATTAAAGCCTATGTTAAGTTGCCTTTTTATATTATTAAGAATGCTTTAAACCGCTAAGGCTGCTTTAAAACATTTATTGCCAATTGCTTTACTTTGTAAATATTACAATCATCAAAAGATTCAACCTTGGATAAGCCTGGCATTTCTGTTATCATTCCAAATTATAATGGATTGCAATTGCTGCCACAGATAATACCTCCGCTTCTGCACGTATTGGTGAATGCGGGTGTAGAATATGAAATAATTGTCAGCGATGATTGTTCTACGGACGAATCAGTTAAATACCTGAAAGCAAATTTTCCGGAAATAATCATACTTGAAAACAAGGTGAACAGCGGATTTTCTCCTACCATTAACAAAGGAATCTTCTTAGCTAAATTGCCGTTGCTGATGTTGTTGAACAGTGATGTAAAACTGGAGCCGGGTTATTTCAATCCCCTGTTTCACTATTTTGAAAATAAAGATTGCTTTGGTGTAATGGGCCGCATCATTGGCTGGAATGATGATGTGATTCAGGATGCTGCTAAATATCCGGGCTTTCATGGCGCAAAAATTAAAACCACGGGTAATTACTTTCCATTAGAAATAAAAAATGATGACATGTTGTTGTCTATGTATCTCTCCGGAGCCAATGCATTAGTTAGTCGTGAGAAAATACTTGAGCTTAAGGGATTTGATGAACTGTTTGCTCCTTTTTATATTGAAGATTATGAACTCAGCCTCAGGGCCTGGCGGCTGGGCTGGACTTGTTATTATGAACATACTGCCATTTGCCGGCACAAGCTTTCATCATCCATTAAATCTAAAAGCAGGAAGGCGGCTGTACAAACCATTTATTACCGTAATAAAATGATTTTGCATGCCATTCATTTAAGCGGAAATAAACTTATTTTTTGGTATTTACAATTAGTTCCGGAAACTTTGATACGGATTTTCAGCGGCAGGTTTTATTATGTAAAATCGCTCATTGCTTTTTTTCGTTCATCAAAAAAAATTAAAGCATCAAAAGAAAAATTTAAAGAACTGGGCAAGCATAAACAAGCATTGCTTTCCATAGAAGCAGTTATGAAAAAAATAAAAGATTCATTATCAGACAGGGCCATCAGGCATTTCTAATTAATCAGGCATGACCAATTTTATTCCCATATTTCCACTGGCTATTGTAGTTTATCCCGGCGAGCAATTGAACCTGCATATATTTGAGCCCCGCTATAAGCAATTGATAAATGATTGTTTTGAACAAAAAAAACCTTTTGGAATTCCTACCGTGATTAACAATGACATAAAAGAAATGGGAACTGTAGTAGAAATAACTGCAATAAGCAAAACATATGAAGATGGCAAAATGGATATAAATACCAGGGGACTTACAACTTTTAAGATTTTAGAAATACTAAAAGAGTTACCGGATAAATTATATAAAGGAGCCATCGTTACTTACCCTTACAATAATATGAGTGGCAGTGCATCATTGATGAAAAAAATAATTACAGGCATTCGGGAAATTCATAACCGCCTTGACATAAAAAAAGATTTTATAAAATCTGATGACAGCTTGCTGAGCTACGATGTAGCGCATCATGCAGGCATGGCCATTGAAGATGAATACCTCTTGCTTGAACTGGAGCTTGAATTACACAGGCAGGAATTTTTAAAAAGACATATTGCCAAAGTTATCCCGGTATTAAAAGAAATGGATCTTTTAAAAAAGAAAATAAAACTTAACGGGCATTTTAATAACCTTGGTGGCTTTAAGTTTTCTTAAATAAATTATTACCAATGACTACGCTTTGTCTTGATTTTGGCAATACCCGTCTGAAGGCTGGGTTATTTATTGATGATGTTTTTACTAAAGAAATATTATTACCCGAGGATGGATTAAACGGCTTGCGGGAAATTATAAATGAATACCATCCGCAAAAATCTATTCTTTCATCTGTGATTAATCATAATGATGCAATAGAAAAACTATTAGCCGATAAAACTCAGTTTCATAAACTTTCAGTTCATACAAAAATAAATTTTACCACCCCTGTGGGCAAACCTGAAACAATTGGTGCGGACCGGTTGGCCCTTGTTGCCGCGGCAATCCATTTCTTCCCGGGAAAAAATAATTTAATTATTTCCCTGGGCAGTTGCATCACATATAACTTTATAAACCAATACAGCCAGTTTTTAGGTGGCAGTATTTCTCCCGGTATGGAGATGCGATATAAATCTATGCACGACTTTACAGCTAAGCTGCCCTGGATCACTGCAGTGCCGGAAACCATTGGTATAAACTATCCTTTGGTGGGTTACGATACCAACACCAATTTACTCAGCGGAGTGCTCAAAGGCATCCTCTATGAGCTGGATGGGTTTATTGACGCCTATTCCAACAAGTACGGGAACTTTAACGTGCTTTTAACCGGGGGCAATTCAGCCTATTTTGCGGGGCAACTTAAAAACAAGATATTTGCCGATTCTAATTTTTTATATAAAGGACTTTATGCACTTAGCGAACTTAACAACTGCACAACTTAAGAGAATCATTTTACTTTCATTTACCAGCTTCATTTTTCTTACAAGCAATGCACAGGAAAACTCACCGTACTCCCGTTATGCTATGGGAGACATTGTACCCAATCAAAACATGGCAAGCCGCGGAATGGGTGGCATCGCTGCCGGGGTATCAGATTATCAAAGCATTAATTTTGTAAATCCCGCCTCACTGGGCAATATTTTCAGTACTATTTTTGATCTTGGTGGCGAACTCGATTTCAGAACATTAAAAAGTAATATATCTCCTGATAAATTTAATTCAATCAACACACTGATTTCATACCTGCAGGTAGGCTTTCCCATCACACCAAAAAAAATGAAGGCAAAAGGAAATTCCTGGGGAATGAGTTTTGGATTAAGGCCATTAACACGTATTAATTATAAGATTGAAGACAACAAGCGTCTCTCAGGCATTGACAGTATCAGCACATTGTACGAGGGCTCTGGTGGTATTAACCAGGTAAATATCGGAACCGGGATTAAAATAAAACGTTTTAGTGTGGGTATAAATACAGGCTATAGTTTCGGGCATAAAGATTACAGTACAAAAATTAATCTTATCAACGATTCAGTCATTTATTACAAAAGCAATACTGATGCTCAAACCCGTTTTGGAGGTTTGTTTATTGATGCAGGAGTTCAATATGAAATACCTACCAAAAAAGGAGGACTGATAAGGCTGGGTGCTTATGGCAATATGCAACAAAAATTAAAAGCAAAAAGAGATAATCTTGCGGCAACATATTCATATGATGGAAATGGTAATATTCTTTATATAGATACTATTCAATACAAAAAAGACCAGGAAGGTGACATTAAAATCCCTGCAAGCTTTGGGGCAGGATTTACATATTCGGATAAAAACCGTCACTGGGTAGCAGGCCTTGATATTGAAATGAGTAACTGGCAAAACTATAGATACTATGGCCAAAAAGATGCCACTCAAAATAGCTGGAAGATAAAAGCAGGTGCCCAATATTATCCTGCTTCCGGTACAACATCAGCCAGCAAGTATTGGAGTTTTGTAAATTACAGGGCCGGCATTTTTTATGGCAATGACTATATCAGTTTAAATAATAATAAACATCCTGAATATGGCGTTACGCTTGGTGCAGGAATTCCCTTAACTTCTTTTCAGCGTTTAAGATTTGGTGAGTTTGTCATCCTTAATGCAGGTTTGGAATTTGGAGCAAGGGGAAATAAAACATCGGTTTCAATAAGAGAAAACATTGCCAGGTTCAGCCTAGGTGTTTCTATGAATGCACGTTGGTTCCAGAATAGAAAATATGATTAATCCCCAACAGCGGCTTTATTCCCTGTTGGCGGATAGGAATGCAGATAACATGTTTTGCTATTATCCATCAACTAAAATGAAAATATTTTTTACCCATATATTTTTAATAACAGCCTTCATCACAGGCTGTTTTTTTTTACCATCATGTAAAAACAAGCAACAGGATATTGATAAGCTTTACGCAAAAAAACTTGGCGTGGAAGAAGCCGTAAATGTAAAAGTAAATTTCACAAACGGAGGCAGGCCAAAAGCGGTTCTCACATCTCCGCTTATGCTCAGGGTGCAGGATAGTATTCCCTATCTTGAGTTTCCTAAAACACTTAAAGTGCTTTTTTATAATGAAGCCGGTATACAGGAAAGTACGCTCACGGGCTTGTATGCAAAGTATAAAGAGTCAGAAGAGATTGTTTATATCAGGGATAGTGTGCAGATTAGAAATATAAATGGAGATACGCTGTATTGCGATGAAATTTACTGGAACCGCAACCGGACCAATAAGGAATTTTATACTGATAAGCCCGTACGCATTCGTACACGCACTCATATCATCAATGGCATAGGCATGGAAGCCCGCCAGGATTTTAAGGAATATAAAGTCATACATCCCACTGGTATTATTAAAGTAGCTGGCAACCAGTTTCCCTAATACCGATAGAAACTCTTGTCAACAAATTCCCTTTGGCATTGTTATGGTAACTTTGATGACTAATTAATAATATTATGGAATACCGCAGGTTAGGCAAATCAGGGTTGCAGGTTAGC
>JBDSYV010000079.1:0-6648 GCA_040110925.1 Ferruginibacter sp.
TGTAGAGGATTATTTTTTATTTTTTGGAAGCTTTTGTTTGTGTGGTAGATTGTATAGACCTGCCATTGCAGGCAGCCGGGAGGGTTACCAGGGCAGCCGTAATTTACTTTGTGAAAAGAAAAAAACTCCGAAAATTCGGAGCTTTCTAAAATTGTGCCCAGAACAGGATTCGAACCTGCACATCCTTGCGAACGCTGCCACCTGAAGGCAGTGCGTCTACCAATTTCGCCATCTGGGCATTTTATGTTTAAGAGGTTTAAGAAGTTCAAGAGGTTCATGAATATTTAATAACCAGGAACTTCTTGAACTTTCGAAACTATTGAACCTTTTAAATCTTTTGCACTTTTTCAGGACTGCAAATATATGGGCTTACACCGAAACATTAAAATCCCTCAACGCATCATTCAGGCTTGTTTTTTTATCGGTACTTTCTTTACGCTTACCAATGATCAATGCGCAACCTACTCCATACTCCCCTGCCGGGAATTGTTTGTTATAAGTTCCTGGTATTACTACACTGCGTGATGGCACGATCCCTTTCATTTCTATTGGTGTGCTACCGCTAACATCTATTATTTTTGTTGATTGTGTGAGTACAACATTTGCTCCCAGCACTGCTTCTTTTTCTACCCTCACTCCCTCTACAACTATACAACGGCTACCGATAAAACAACCATCTTCAATTATAACCGGGCTGGCCTGCAGGGGCTCAAGCACTCCGCCAATACCCACTCCGCCACTAAGGTGAACATGTTTGCCTATTTGTGCGCAACTGCCTACCGTAGCCCAGGTGTCTACCATCGTTCCTTCATCCACGTAAGCGCCAATATTTACATAAGAAGGCATGAGCACAACATTTGGAGCGAGGTAAGCGCCATAACGTGCAACAGCATGTGGCACAGCTCTAACACCCAGCGATTTGTAATCTGACTTCAACTTCATCTTATCATAAAATTCAAAAGGCGGGAGGGTGTAAGTTTCCATTTGCTGTATGCCAAAATATAAAAGGATGGCCTGCTTAACCCATTCGTTTACCTGCCATTCGGCGCCTACTGGCATCGCAGTGCGTAACCTGCCTTTATCCACTTCTTCAATCACTGTTCTTACCCCTTCAGTATATTTATCTTCTTTAAGTAATTCCCGGTTTATCCAGGCCTCTTCGATTAATTGTTTTAATTCCATTTAATATTATTTTTTGCAAAAATACTTTCATTTACATTAAACGCAATTTGCAGTTTTGCTGCGATAACTTATTTTACACCTAAATAACAGTTGAATGAATATTGGATTTGATGCAAAAAGGCTTTACCAGAATAATACAGGGTTGGGTCATTACAGTCGCACGCTGATATCGGCATTGATGAAATATTACCCATTGAATGAGTATTTTCTATTTGCGCCAAAAAAGACCGGTTTATTTTCATCAGCAGGTTTTCATAATGTTCAAACTATTGAACCTGCAAATTTTTTAGGCAAAAAATTCAAATCGCTCTGGCGAAGTTCATTAGTTCTTAAAGATCTCCTGGAAAATAAAATAGATTTATATCACGGGCTTAGTCATGAAATACCTACAGGCATTTCAGCAACCGGAATAAAATCTATTGTAACTATTCATGATCTTATTTTCGAAATTTACCCACAACAATACAACCCTATAGACCGCTTTATTTACAGGAAAAAATTCAGGTATGCCTGCCGCCATTCGGATCATATTATTTCCATAAGCCATCAAACAAAAAAAGATTTAATAGAGTATTATGGTATTGATGAAAATAAAATTACCGTTTGCTATCAAAGCTGTGATGAAGGTTATACAAAGCGCCTGGATGCTGGACAAAAAACATTGGTAAGAATAAGATATTCTCTTCCTGAAAAATATTTTTTATTTGTAGGAAGTATTATTGAAAGAAAAAACCTGCTCACCATTTGTAAGGCTTTGAATTTGATGGAAGGGAACAGCATCCCGCTGGTAGTCATTGGTGATGGAGGAGCATATAAGAAAAAAGTAAAAGCATATCTTAAAGAAAATAGTATTAGCCACCTTGTAATATTTCTTTCCGAAACTGCAGAAGCGCAACAGCATTTATCAATTAAAACTTCAGAAGATTTTCCAGCCATATATCAGCAGGCTGTTGCTTTTATTTATCCCAGTGTTTATGAAGGTTTTGGAATTCCTATCCTGGAGGCGTTATGGAGCGGTACTCCCGTAATAACAACAGGTCTTTCCTGCATGCCCGAGACTGGCGGCGATGCTGCGTTGTACGTTCCTGCTTATGATGCAGGATTATTATCAGCAGCAATGCTTAATATTGCAGGCAATGCATCTTTGGCAGCGGATATGGTATCAAAAGGATTTAAGCATGCACAAAACTTTTCACAACAACAAACAGCCGAAGCTGTAATGAATGTTTATTATAAAACTATAAATGCTAAAGGACTTTGATATAGAAAATTGTTTAAGCGTTCTCCAAAAAGGAGGTGTGATTCTATATCCAACTGATACGGTATGGGGTTTAGGATGCGATGCCAGCAACGAAGCAGCAGTGGAAAAAATTTACCATATCAAGCAACGCAATGAAGATAAAAGTATGATCATCTTACTGGCTGATGAACAGGATATCATCAAATATACAAACCAGCCAGAGCCCGTTATTTTTGATTATATAAAAGGCGTACACAAACCCACGACAGTTATTTATGAATCGGCAAAGGGCCTGGCAAAAAATATCATCAATAAAGATGGCAGCATAGGAATAAGAGTAGTACGAGATAATTTTTGCTGCAGGTTGATTGAACAATTTGGAAAACCCATTGTATCTACTTCCTCAAATATATCGGGGTACCCCCCCCCAGCATTTTTTTCAGATATTGATATCGCCATAAAAAACGGTGTTGACTATATAGTGCAACACCGCCAGGATGATTTGATTGCTTCAATGCCAAGTACAGTTGTAAAGCTTGGCAAGGATGGCAAAATAATTATTATCAGGCCCTAAGTTTTATAAAATAGAAAAACCGATACCAAGTTGTATGGTTTGATTTTTCCATTTTTCCTGGTTGTCAATATCATTGATATTGCTTAATCCCACCACATAACGGCCATACAATTTTATTTTTGAAATATTAATTTGTAATCCGCCTACCATACTAAAATCACCTTTCTTGAATGCATCTTTACCGTTTTGAACAAGGTTATTACCATTGTCCATAAGAATACCATATTGCGGCCCTACCTGAAGTGATACAAACGCATTGGGTTTATAATTTAGAAGAATAGGTATCTGTAAATATTTTAACTGCACCTGGCTCATTTTATTAAACTGGTAAACTTTACTAAAACTACTGCTGGTATCAATATTTACCTGGCTGAATAACACTTCAGGCTGAATACCCCATTTAGACGTTATACCAATATCGGCAAAACCGCCAACATGGTAACCAAATGCAAATTCATCTTTAAATGATTTACCATCAAGTTTGTGAATATTTGCGCCGCCCTTAATACCAATCTTTAAACCTTGTGCAATTAGTGCTGTGCTACTTAGTGTGAGTAATAATGCTAATGCGAGGATTTTTGTTTTCATACTTTTCGATTTTAGAAATTGATTTAACCAACTAATATGCCAAAGGAAATACAATATGTAATCTTATAAACATACAGCCAATATTTTATTAAAAATTTATGAATTCGATGAAAAGAATGCATGCCATTTTTTTTATAAGCTTATAAAGCCTACTTTTGCGGCGCTGATAATTTACATGAGGTGCTGAGACGCTATTGATAGCAGGTTTAGATAAACTTTCTCCTGATACTTTTTCTCCAATGGCAGGTAGCATTACATGTGATCATCAAAAAAAATATTTTTTGTGACCAACATGTGTTATTGCACTGCAATTTTCATGGTCTTTACTTTTTAAAAAATAACAAATGAATGCATTCGAAGCCTTAGGGCTTAATGAGCCAATTTTACAAGCTATCTCTGATTTAGGATTTACAGAACCAACTCCTATTCAACAACAAGCTATACCGGTATTGCTTTCCGGCACTATGGATTTTGTAGGCCTTGCCCAAACGGGTACTGGTAAAACGGCTGCGTTCGGAATGCCACTTTTACAATTGGTAAATGCTTCCGAAAAATATCCACAGGCATTAATTGTTTGCCCTACCAGGGAACTATGCCTGCAGATAACAAACGATTTGAATGATTTCAAAAAACACATTAAAGGAATTAGTACAGAGGCTGTTTATGGTGGCGCATCTATTACAATGCAGATTCGTAACCTGAGAAAAGGTGTGCAGATAGTAATAGCTACACCTGGCAGGTTGATTGATTTGATTGAACGCAAAGCGATTGATCTTGAAAAAGTAAAATATGTTGTACTTGATGAAGCAGATGAAATGCTGAACATGGGTTTTAGAGATGATATTGATTTTGTACTGAAGAATACCGTTAAGCGGGAGAGCATCTGGCTTTTCAGTGCAACAATGCCACCCGAGGTAAGAGCTATCTCGAGGAATTTTATGACCGATCCTAAAGAGGTTACGGTAGGTAAAAAGAATAGTGGAAATGTAAATATTGATCACCAGTATTTTGTTTCTCCTGCACAAAACCGTTATGAAACTTTAAAACGTTTAATCGATTTTAACCCCGACATATACGGCATTATCTTCACCCGTACCAAGGCAGACTGCCAGGAAATATCTGAAAGGCTTTCCAAAGCCGGGTACGACATTGAAGCGCTTCACGGGGATCTTACACAACAACAGCGGGATAAAGTGATGGGACGCTTTCGTACCAAAACATTACAATTATTAATTGCTACAGATGTGGCTGCAAGAGGAATAGATGTAGACGGTATTACGCATGTCATCAACTTCGAATTACCGGATGACATGGAAGTATATACCCACCGAAGTGGTCGTACTGCCCGTGCTGGTAAAAGCGGGATTTGTATTTCCATCTGCCATAGCCGCGAAGTGTTTAAAATAAAACAACTGGAGCGTATGGTAAATGCAAAATTTCATAAGCTGGATATTCCAAGTGGTACCGATGTTTGCCGCAAACAGTTCTTTCATTTTATGGATAAACTTATTACAACTGATATATCACATGGCGATTATGAAACGTACCTTCCGGACCTGATGGAGAAATTTGCCAATGTAACCAAGGAGGAAGTGTTGCAGCGGGTTGCTGCACTCGAGTTCAGTCATTTCTTAAAATATTATGAAAATGCAGAAGACCTGAATGCGAAATTAGATGCAAGAGCTGTTCGCAGCGGTACTGATGGCAGGGATTCCGGCTCACGCAGGGAGCGTAGTTCAGGACGTGACAATGGCTACTCAAGATTATTTATCAACCTTGGAACAAAGGATGGTTTTTATAAAGCCAATTTCCTCCAGTTTGTACTTAACGAGAGCAACCTAAAAAAAGAAGTGTTGGGAAAAATTGATATGCGTGAAATGAATACATGGGTAGAAGTGGATAAAGCTGAAGCAGGCACCATGATTAAAGCTTTGGATGGTAAGCGTTACAACAATCGTATGATTCGTATGAATGAAGCAGATGGAGGTTTCCGCAAGCCGGCAGACGAAGGCCGCAGCAATGAAGGACGCAAACGTATTTATGCACCAAGAGAACGAAGGAATTTCTAAAATATTTTTGAAAGAGGCTGATGTTTTCAGCCTCTTTTTTTTACAAACTAATAAGCTTTGCAGCCCTTTACGCCTTCCGCTTTTTTTGCGTAATCTTATTATAGGCTTGCGCCAGCGCATCTTTCAGCATTGCCTTCCGCACACGTTTTAATTCAACAAAAGTTGCACCTTGTTTTCCCCATTTATTGGGCACAGGATAAATAATGGATTTATCATAAGCTGAAAATACTGACTGGTCAATTTCTGAAAGCATGAGACAGGCACGGCTAATTTTTACATCAAGTGTTGCAAATATTTTTTTATTTATCCTGAATGATGTTTTATCAAAATGGGGTTGTTCTGTTGTATCGCTAAATGATAGTGCCAGTTTCCGGAATGTTTCTACATTTACCATACGATGACCTTTTTAAAATGAAAGACTGCTTTATTATTTAAATATATTACAATGGGTATAATGAAAAGAAGAAGATGAATATAAAAAATAAACATTGGATTATTGCATGGATGGCAATCTCGTTTTATTTGTCTCAATTATCTGTATAATCCACATAGAAATAACCAGCCACATCAGCCCCATTGAAAAACCAGCTATCACATCACTGGCATAATGCACCCTCAAATAAATACGGCTTAACCCTATGAATAAAACAAAGCATAACAGGAGCACAATGAGGGAATATTTTAATAATTTATTTTTCACTTTTTTATTTATCACATATACCAGTAGCCCAAAAAATACAAAACTCATAAAAGCATGACCACTAGGGAAACTCAAGCCTCTCGCCTCTCTTAGTAATGGAGTCAGCGGACGGGGGCGGTTAAAAAATTGTTTCAGCGAAAACATCAATAACAGGCTACTCACTGAAAGAGATGCCACACGAATGCCAAACCATTTATCTCTTTTGTGATAGAAAGCCCATGCAATGAGTAAAAGATTTGCAGGTACCAGAAAATACTGCCCGCCAAAAAAAGTAAAGAAATTCATTACAGCAGTA
>JBDSYV010000080.1:0-11889 GCA_040110925.1 Ferruginibacter sp.
TTTCATTCACCAATGGCAGCACATGCAGCTTCACCGCTTCATGAAAATTGAAACAATCTTCTTTTGTATAATCAAAGCGGCCGAGTTCTTTAAAACGATAATCACGATAGTTATCAAAACCTGCGTTCAATGCTTCTTTATTACGAAGCACAATCAACTTATCAAACAGTTCATTCAAGGCCTGTTTATCCTGTTGCCTGCGCTCCTGTATTTTACGATAAACTTCTTCCCTTATTCCTCTGTCAGGATTTTCTAAAAATTTTCCAGCTTGTTGCAGTGTAAATTCTTTTCCATTTACTTCAATCATCATTGCACCGGTTATCTGGCCAAACTGCTGTTGCAAAACCGCCATCTCTGCTTGTAATGGAATATTTTCTTCGCGGAATAATTCAATGCTTTTACGCACACTGCGCAGGTAGGTAAAATATTGTTCTTTGTCCAGGTCACTAAGCAAAGGAGATGCAATTAATTTTTTATTCAATGCATCGGAATAAGGTTGAATTTTTGGTTGAATTTCCATGCAGTAAAAATTAAAGGCTTCTTCCAGCGCTTTATTTTCAGTATCGCATGTCATGTTAATCTGCCGCCAGCAAGCGTTTTCACTCACTGCTGCTTCCAGTTCACTTTGGTCTGCAAGAAATTGTTGTAAAGCTTCAGGTGTGGAGATATCCCTATCGAGCAGGGTTTTAAAAAAGGTTTCTACACTTTCCCAATTGGTAAGTGTAAAATCCTGTGGAAGAAATTTGCGTGGGGCCTTGGATATATCGGCGGTGTAGGGCATAATGTGATAATTGATAATTGATAATTCTTTCCTCTGTAACAACTTAGCCCAGCAGGGAAATTAAATAGACAGAAAGGAAATATTCAATTGAAAATAACTAAGCCATCTTACGTGGCATATTTATTTTTTTGGTAGGAGCATTTTTTACTGTTGCAGTTTTATTGCTCGATGATGGTTTGGCAATTACTTGTTTTTTTTCTGCAACTGCTTCGCCTGCCGTTTCATCTTCGTTTTCTTCAGCAGGAGCTTTGATTTCAATTTTATTCTTCTTAAGTATGTCCAGCCATTTTACCATCTTTTTCATATCACTGCTATACACTCTTTCAAAATCCATATCGGGATATACTTTTTCAAAGTAAGCTTTTATGGCTTTGTTGTCTGCATTAGCTTCCGGTGCTTTTTCTTCGGAATTCTGCATGGCAATAAATACATCGGCAAGATTCACGTTATCTTTTGTAGTATATACTTCTATGCCTTCCAGGCCAGTGAAACTGTGTACCCGGTTACTTACAAATTTTGTGCTTTTGTCTTCCAGCGACTTTACAATGCCACCATCTGCCTTGCTTGAAATCAACTCAAACAAGCCGCTCATTCCCGTTACGGATACTATTTTATTATAGTTCATCTCTGATTAAAATTTAGGGTTGCAATTTAGTCGTTTTTGGCCTTACCTGCTAAAGCATCTGCCTGTTAATATATTTTAACAAATAAAAGTCAATATCAGCGACAGTTTGTATCCTTATTGTCGTCTAACAGGCAATTAGAAAATTATTTTATGATGAGATTAGTTACACTGGCTTTGTTATTTACATGCGGAATGTATGTTAGCCAGGCACAAACAAACAATATTAAAGGATTTGTAAAAGATGAAACGGATAAAAGCCCGATAAGAGGAGCTTCCGTTTCGCTGCTCTTACAGGCAGATTCTTCCCTTGTAAAAAGGACATTAACCGACTCAACAGGCTTTTTTCAATTTATGGATGTGGCCATTGATAGTTTTATTGTAACGGTAGAAAATGTTAGCTACCAACAGTATGTATCCTTTATAACTTTAAAGGAAGGCGAAAAAAATATGGGCAACCTTGGTCTTGTAAGGCAGGGGCAGGATTTGACAGGTGTAACCGTGGTAGCTAAAGTACCACAAGTGATTCAAAAAGGGGATACAACACAATATAGTGCCAGCCAGTTTAAAGTAAATCCTGATGCTACTGCAGAAGACCTGATAAAGAAAATGCCGGGTATAACCGTAGATAAGAACGGAACGGTAACTGCACAGGGCGAGCAGGTAAAAAAAGTAACCGTAGATGGAAAGGAGTTTTTTGGAGATGACGCTACGGCTACCTTAAGAAATCTTCCTTCGGAGATTATAGATAAAATCCAGGTTTTTGACAGGCTGAGTGACCAGGCCCAGTTTACAGGCTTTGATGATGGCAACAGCAGTAAATCCATAAACATTGTTACCAAAACCGGCACAAAGAATGGACAATTTGGGCGTTTATATGCAGGGTATGGAACCGATGACAGGTATGCAGCAGGCGGTAATGTGAGTTTTTTTAATGGTGACAGGAGAATTTCTTTTGTGGGCCTTTTCAATAATATTAATCAACAGAATTTTGGTAATGAAGACTTGCTGGGTGTAACCAGCAGCGGTGCTGGCAGGCAAGGTGGCGGAAATCGTGGCGGCGGCGGAAATTCTAATAGTTTTATTGTGGGCCAACAGAATGGTATAAGTACAACCAATGCCTTTGGAATAAACTATGTAGATAAATGGGGTAAAAAACTGGATGTATCTGGCAGCTATTTTTTCAATAACAGTAAAACCAACAATGACCAGTTGAGCAATGCAGAATATTTTATAAAAGATAGGGCTAACCAGTTTTATGATGAAGCCAATCTTTCAGGGTCAGATAATTTTAATCATCGCCTGAACCTGAGGATGGAATATAAAATTGATTCATCCAATTCATTAATATTTGCACCCTCATTAAGTTTACAGAAGAATGACCTCAACAATAATGTAAATGGAACAAGGTATTATACGTTAAGTGATTTAATCAGCAGTACAAGATATAGCAGCAGCAGTAATACATCTGGCTATAATTCCAACAATAACCTGTTGTTCCGCCATGCGTTTGCAAAAAAAGGTAGAACTATTTCCGTAAACCTGAGCTTTGGAGCCAATCATAAGGATGGAGCCACTTACCTGGAATCAATAAATGAATATTACAATGGTAACAATGATTCCATACAGCAATACAGCTCACAACTGGTTAATGGTACTAGTTACAGTGCTAACATTGCTTATACAGAACCCATTGGTAAAAAAGGACAATTACAATTCAATTACTCACCTTCTATAAATAAAAATAATTCAGACCAGGAAGTATTTAAGTTTGATGCCTTAGCTGATAAATATGCAATATTTGATACAAGCCTTTCTAATCGCTTTGACAACACCGTAACTACACATAATGCCGGTACTAGTTACCGCATAGGAGACAGGGATAATATGTTTGCAGTCGGCATGAGTTACAGGTACACAGAATTAAACAGCGACCAGTTATTTCCTTATGCAGCTACAGTAAATAAAACGTTCAGCAACATATTGCCCAATTTAATGTGGCGCAAAAAGATTTCTACCAAAAGCAGCATACGGTTATTTTACAGGGCAAATACAGCTGCGCCCTCTATCAGTCAATTGCAGAATGTAATTGATAACAGCAATCCATTATTCTTAAAAACGGGTAACCCTGACCTGAAGCAGACATATAGTAATGTGTTGAGTACACGATATACTTATACCAATTCAGCTAAAGGAACAAGTTTTTTTGCAAATGTATTTTTACAACAGGCCAATAATTATATAGCAAATGCAACCTATATCGCTACAAGGGATTCCCTTTTAAACAGTGGGGTTGTTTTATATAAAGGTTCGCAACTCACCAGGCCGGTAAACCTGGATGGATATACCAGTCTTCGTTCGTTCTTAACGTATGGCATGCCATTGAAATTTATTAAGTCAAATATTAATGTAAACGGAGGGTTTTCATGGTCAAAGATTCCTGGAATTGTAAATGGTAACAACAGCATGACAAATAATTACACTTATTCTACAGGTGCAGTTGTTAGCAGTAATATCAGTGAGTTTATTGACTTTAATGTTTCCTATAATGCCAATTTTAGTGTAGCAAAAAATTCTATACAGCCTTTATTAAATAATAATTACCTGGTACAAAATGCAGGGGTACAATTGAATCTACTTTCAAAGAAAGGATGGTTTGTACAGAATGATGTAAACAATCAATCTTACAGTGGATTAAGTGCAGGTTTTAACCAAAGCTATTGGTTATGGAATGCGGCTATAGGTAAAAAGTTTTTAAAAAACCAGGCAGGAGAATTAAAACTATCGGTATTTGATTTATTAAAACAAAACAGGAGTATAAACCGTACAGTTACAGAAAGCTATATTGAAGACGTGCAAAACCAGGTGCTTACACAATATTTCATGCTGACGTTTAGTTATAAATTAAAAAACTTTGGAACAGCAACTTCTATAAATAGCAAGCAAGGAAATAACCGCCCCGAAGGGCAGATGAAAAGTCCCGGCTTTTAAGTATTTTTAGAAGATATAATTGAAAGTCTTTGAGCCAACCGGAATTATTAGTAAGCAATATGCAGGAGGAACTGTCAGGAAGCTTTAGTGAGATTGTGAGCAGGTGGGAGAATATGGTTTACAACACTGCACTTTCCATTGTGCAACATGAGCAGGACGCAGAAGATATAACACAGGATGTATTTATAAAAGTATATGAGCAATTAAAAAATTACCGTCAGGACTCGCAGTTATCTACATGGATTTACAGGATAACTATTAACACCGCTCTTGATGCCGAAAAGAAAAAGAAAAGGGCCAGGCATGGAGGATTAATAAAGCGATTGTTTAGCATAAGTGAAAAAGAGGAGCCTGGACATTTTAATCATCCCGGGGTAATGATGGATAATAAAGAACAAGCCGCTATACTTTTTGCCGCCTTAAAAAAATTACCGGAGAAACAACGATTGGTTTTTACGCTTAAAAAAATGGAAGGACTATCGGGAAGAGAAATAGCTGATATCCTGAAGATAACTATAACAGCCGTGGAATCTTTAATGGCAAGAGCCACAATTGGTCTTAGAAAATTGCTTGCAGACTATTATGAAAATTATACAGCATGAACAACCGTATAAATAAAAAACAAATTGAAGAAAAGGTAGAGGAAACCCTGCTTAGCATTGAAGGTATGCAACGGGCTACACCGGCCCCATATTTACTTACGCGTATCAATGCCAGGAAGCAGGAAATTGCTACAAGGGAGAATAGTATCTGGTTCAGGCTTGGTATTATGCTAAGCCGGCCAGTAGTTGCCGTTAGCTGCCTGCTTCTGCTACTACTGCTTAATACAGTTGTTATCAATATTGCAGCAAACTATACAGGCATGGCAGGCAAAAACATTGCTACCCAGCAAAGAGATGAATTTGCCATGAACGTATTATCCATTTATGAAACTGAAACTAACGAACCATGATGAGGAGAGAACCCAAAAGTAAAATGCTGATTTTATTCATTGCTATATTATTTGTGGCAAATATGGTAACCTTATACCTGTTGTTTGCCAACAAGCCTGTAATGAAAGAACGTACTGACAGGAAAGCCAATACCATTGCTTTTCTGAGAGACAGTGTGGGTTTTGACAGCAGCCAACTGGTACTGTATGATAGCCTTAGCAGCCGGCACAAGCGTGGTGTGAAAATTATTTTTGAGGATATGGGACGGCGCCGGGAAATTACGTTTAAAACGCTGGCAACTGTCGGGTTTAGCGATAGCGCTATAGCAACAAATGCAGCTTCACTTTCCGAGCAACAAAAGGATATTGAAGTAACCATGCTGCACCATTTAAAAGATATACGAAGCCTTTGCACACCGGCACAGTTAGTGGCTTTTGATGCGGGATTCTATAAACTTATTGCCAGGCGCTCTGAATCCAAAAAAGATTCAAAAAAGGAAAAATAATTTCTCATCTTTAAAAAAAATATAAAATGCGTAAACAAATTTTATCTCTTTTACTTGCTGTTTTTGTAATGGCAGGTGCAGCTTTTGCCCAAGGCGGTCAGCGCCAGACTCCTGAAGAAAGGATTACTGCCACCATGGAAAAAATGGCTGCACTAAATCTTACTGCAGAACAGCAGGTGAGTACCAAAAAAATTATGACGGAGTTCTTTGAGGCCCAGCAAAAATCAATGGAAGATATGCGTGCCAGCGGAACTATGGACCGGGATGCAATGATGGCAAAAAGAAAAGAATTAAGCGATGCCAGGGATGGTAAGCTGAAATTAATTTTCAATGGCGACCAGATGAAAAAATGGATTGATGAAGTTGAACCTTCATTAAGGCCACAGCGCAGGCAGGGACAAGGCCAGGGAGGAAATTAAAAAGCAAATTTTATTGTTTAATAATGCCCCGGAAATCTCCGGGGTATTTTTTATTCCAAAACTTTTTCAATTCTTTCCTTCAGTGTTTCATAATCTGTATATCCTTTTGCTACCAGGTGAAATTTTAATTCACCAGTTTGTATAAATACTGCTGGATAGCCATCTACCAGCAACTGCTTCATCAATGAAAACTCATAATATGCCATTTCTTTATATTCATCTGAGTGTAGTTTGGTATAAAACATTTCCTCGTTGATGCTATACTTTTCCAGTAAATGCCGGTAGGCTTCATCATCTGTTAAATCACGGCCTTCAAAGTGGAGGGCATATTGTAAGTCTGTTGCAAATTCTACTACTCTTTCCGGGTATATTTCTTTGAAAATGCACATGGCAATTGCTGGCTTTTCTGAGTTGGGATGCCAGTCGCTATCTTCAGGATTTTTTATATGCCATAAATAATCTTCGCCAAATTTTATCCCGGTAAGCTCCTCTACTCTTTTATAAGCACTCAGAATATAGCTTGCAGAAATTTTAATATGCACGGGTTTCTCTGGCAAAATCATTCCGCCACTCAACACTTCGCTATCCATTACCGCTTTATAATCTTCAGCAATTCTTTTTATTACGGGGCTAAAACCATAGCACCATCCGCAGTATGCGTCATAACAATATATTAATGCTGGTTTCAAAGAAAATATTTTTTATATAAAAAAAGTCCCCAATAAAGGGGACTGTAAAATTAGTTTCAATTCTTTACTGGCGCTTCAATTTTATTTCCATCATTTTAAATTCTTTTCCATCTGGACCTGGGCCAAACATTTCTATTTGCTGGTTGTTATTGTCTACAGCCTGCATCGTTTGTTTTAAAACCATATCTCTGCCAGTCATAGGGTCAACACATTTACCGGCAAGGGTGAGTGTTTTAGTTGCCTCATTCCATGGGCCTTCCATCATTACCATGCCGGTACCCATATTATCAAACCAGGTGCTAACAAATTTCTTTTTTGCATTATCAAAACCCATGGTGCTTTCTCCTTCAAAGGGCATTCCCATCGTACTGCCTATATGTTTGCTAAGTTGGTAGCGGCCTCCATAAAGCATTGAATTTATCGCCTTAGCCTTACTTATTTCTGGGGGAGCACCAGGCGCCATCTACATGGTGACCTCGCCCGTCCAGGTGCCATCCCAGGAGGCCATTAATTTATGCATATCACCAGGGGTCATATAATCCTGCCAGTTCTTCATCATGGTAGCAGAGTCAGGCATTGGTGCCGGTGCAGGCGCATCCATTTTTGTATCGGCCATTGCGCTTGAATCAGTAGTAGATACTGTAGCGTCGGTTTTTGTTCCACTATCGCAGCCATACAAAGCCATTGAAAGAAAACATACGGGGAGCAATATTTTTTTCATGTTTTTAAATTTTGCGCCAAAATAATCATTCGTCATGAATACTGCAAGAGAAAATATATTAATGCGCCTGCATCTCCAAAGAGTGAGTCACCCCCAAGGGTGACTCACTCTTTGGAGATGGCTCACCCGGCATTAAAACTACTCCAGCCTGGACGATGGCCAATTATTATTATAATAGAACTCTACTTGCTCTTTATGAATTTTTATAAATTGGTCTCTGCTGCCAAAAAATTCAATAACATCTTTACAGCACACCGAGCTGTTACAATTTAATAAAACTTCCGTGTACGAAGTGTATGGATATGTCGTAAAGTCATTGACCAGTTTATGTTTTTGTGCATTTGCATTTGTGTAAATTACCGCCTGTTGCAAATGGGCATCATCCGTTATTTGAATTCTTTTAAATGGTTTTTGAAAAAGTCCGCCTTTTCTTTTATAACTGTTGTTATAATAGTTGGCATAGGAAACTAAAAAGCTATTCATCTGTCTTTCTAGCATGGTATCAAGTAACGATTCACTCGCCGGCTCTTGTAGAAAGGAGTTCATTGATACAGTTGTAGAATTATTTTTATCAGATTCCAGGTAATCTACAATGTCTTCGATAGATTTTATCTTAACGATATGGTGAGTATGATTAGAAAGTAATGAATAACTCCAGACATTAAAAAAAGCTGAATTAAATTTCCTGAATCTTTCATAAAACACCGCATAATCCTGGGGTTGTTTAAATAGTAAAATCCCATCAATACTTTTACATACAATATGATAAAAAGCGTTTGCTATAAAAGGCGCTTTAAATTGAATGGGAGTAGGCATGATTAAAGTGATTTTTGCGTTTATTAATCTGGTCTTGTCTGGGTGAGTCACCCATGGGTGGCTCACCCAGACAAGACCCCTAATGCGCCTGTAACCAGTTCTCACCATGTCCAATCTCTGCATTTGCAGGAACATCATTTGGAAGTATCAATGCATTTTTCATTGCCTCAATTATTACTGGTTCAATGGTTTCCAGTTCTTCTTTCAATACATCAAAAACTAATTCATCATGTACCTGCAATAGCATTTTGCTTTTAAATCCTCCTGCTTTAAAGGCCGCATCAATTTTTATCATGGCCAGTTTTATCATATCTGCTGCGGTGCCTTGTATGGGGGAGTTGATGGCATTGCGTTCTGCAAATCCTCTTACCGTAAAATTTGCACTGTTGATGTCTTTGAGCCAGCGCTTTCTACCCATCAGCGTTTGTACATAACCATGTTCTTTGCAGAAGTTGATGGTATCATCCATGTATTTCTGGATATTGGGAAACTGCTTTTTATAATTATCAATTATCTCTTTGGCTTCTGCCCTGGGTACGCCAAGGTTTTCTGCAAGGCCAAAAGCGCCTTGCCCGTAAATGATGCCAAAGTTTACACTCTTGGCTTTGTAACGCATTTCTTTGGTCACATCTGTCTCTTCCACATTAAAAACTTTTGCTGCAGTTGCTGTATGAATATCCTTTCCTGTTTTAAAAGCATTGCACATATTTTCATCGGCACTTATGGCGGCTACAATGCGCAATTCTATCTGCGAATAATCCGCAGATACCAGTACATGATTTTCGTCGCGGGGAATGAATGCCTTTCTTATCTCCCTGCCTTTTTCTGTGCGTATAGGAATATTCTGCAGGTTGGGATTGTTGCTACTCAATCTTCCGGTAACTGCAACTGCCTGCGCATAATTGGTATGTACTCTTCCTGTTTTTGGATTTATAAGCTGCGGCAGTGCATCAACATAGGTTGATTTTAATTTGGTCAATTCTCTGAAAGTTAAAATATCATCACAGATTTTATGGTTGCATGCTGCAAGTTTCAGTAATACATCTTCACCCGTTGCATACTGCCCGGTTTTGGTTTTTTTTGCCTTGGGGTCAAGTTGTAATTTATCAAAAAGCACTTCACCCAGTTGCTTGGGAGATGCCAGGTTAAAACGTACACCAGCTTGAGTATATACGCTTTCTTCAGCAAGCTTTGCATCTATCTCAAGTTCTTTGCTGTAATTTTTAAGAAAATCCATATCCACCTGTATGCCTTCAAACTCCATCCTGGTAAGTACTTTCACCAGCGGGTTTTCCACTTCCTCAAAAACTTTTTCTACATCATATGTTTTTAATTGTGGGAAGAAAACATTTTTCAGTTGCAATGTAATGTCAGCATCTTCTACTGCGTATTCCTTGGCTTTTTCAATTTCCACTTCACGCATTGTGCCCTGCCCTTTCCCCTTTTTCCCTATCAGTTCTTCAATATGTACTGGCTCATAGCCAAGATATTTTGCACTAAGTAAATCCATACTTCGCTTGCCATCGGGTTCTATCACGTAATGGGCAAGCATAGTATCAAAAATTTTTCCTTTCAGCTCTATCCCATACCATTTTAAAACAAGAAAATCATATTTCAGGTTTTGTCCTACCCAGGTGATGCTTTCATCATTAAACAAGGGATTGAATTTCTCCAGGATTTTCATAGTTGCCTCGCGGTCTTCAGGGCATGGTATATAGTAACCTTCACCAGGCTTAATGCTAATGCTAAGTCCTACCAGGTCTGCAAGATTTGCATCTATATTTGTCGTCTCCGTATCAAAGCTTATTTCTTTATGACTGCTTAAGGTTTTAATTAAATCATCAATAGTTTCATCATTATCTGCGAGTATATAATTATGTGTGGTATTATTAATATTTTTTGAAGGAACGCCATAGCTGGGTTCTTCCTTTTGAGGAATATTGTTTGCTTCAATTGCTGTGGATGTGTTTCCAAACATATCTATTTGAACAGAAGCAGAAGTAGCTACGGGAATAGTTTGTTCTGGTCCCTGTATATTAATGCTGGTGCCCAAAATGCGCTGGGCCATGGTTTTAAACTCTAGTTCCGTAAAAATTTCTGTGAGGGCATCCCTGTCCCATTCGCTCATGCTGAAATCTTCTTCATGAAATTGTACCGGCACATCCAGAATAATGGTGGCCAGCTTCTTACTCATAATGGCATTGTCTTTACCATTGCGTATTTTTTCACCAAGCGAGCCTTTAATATTTTCAGCGTCTGCAAGCATGTTTTCAATGCTATGATATTGTTTAAGCAATTTGGCTGCAGTCTTTTCACCCACTCCTGCTATCCCCGGTATATTGTCAACCGCATCCCCCATCAGCCCCAGGATATCTATTACCTGGCTTACATTTTCTATATCCCATTTTTTGCATACTTCTTCAGGGCCCATTATTTCTACTATTCCGCCCTGGTAGCCGGGTTTATATATTTTAATTTTTTCGGAGACCAGTTGCCCATAATCTTTATCTGGGGTAACCATAAAAACATCATAGCCTTCCTTTTCTGCCTGCTTGGCCAGGGCACCTATTATATCATCGGCTTCATAGCCATCTTTTTCTATACAGGGTATATTAAAACCCTTGATGATTCTTTTAATATCGGGTATTGCTGATAGGATATCTTCCGGCGATTCCTGGCGGTTGGCTTTATAATCAGTAAAATCGGTATGCCTTTCGGTTGGGGCATGTGTATCAAAACAAACAGCTATATGAGTAGGTTTTTGATTATTGATAAGTTCAACCAGGGTATTGGTAAAGCCAAACTGGGCATTGGTATTTCTACCCTTGCTGGTGATGCGGGGGCTACGTATGAGTGCATAATATGCCCGGAAAATGAGCGCCATGGCATCCAGGAGGAACAGTTTTTTTTGCATGCCGTAAAAGTAAAACAATTTAAGATTGCGCAGGTTTAAGCTATAAACCTACTTGCCAGTAGGCAGGGATGTAGTACAATACCCTGAAATTCTAACGTACACAATAATTTAAATATATCTCCCGTTATCCTTTTATAAATCCAGCAAAATATGAATAACCTACAATTTAACCAGCTGCACCCTGTGTTACAGGTTGTAAAAACCCTGATCAGTAAGCTAAAGCAGAATCCTGAAGTTTACCCGATAAAATATTATAAGAAAGGCCAGCGGTTCAGGCGGAACTGGAAATCTCCGGAGGTAAAATAACGAGGCGGCTGCGGAAATTACGCAGGCGTTTATTCAGCGAAATCACGCTTGACAGGGCTTTAAACGAAATATATCTTTGTTCTAGTAAATCCACTATCATGAAAAAAAATCAAACCCAAACCCTCAATTTTTCATTAATTGCAAGATCTATTGTTCACGCATTTACCAGTTTGTTTTTTGCAGGTAACAAAGA
>JBDSYV010000081.1:0-4148 GCA_040110925.1 Ferruginibacter sp.
TTTGCAAATGTAAGGGCTTCCATGCAATGCTTGTCATTTACATAGCCCCAAAGGCTGGTAAAAATGGTTCTCGTAAGGCCCCAGGAAACAACTAAAACGCAATAAAACTTTACTAACAATAACAAAATACAAGGTCTCATAATGATACTTTCCTTTTTTTGCCACCGCCATTATTCTCTATCTTCGCCAAAATTTATTACAATGAATCTTCATGAATACCAGGCCAAAGGATTACTTAAAAAATTTAATGTTCCCGTACAGGAAGGCATTGCATGTAATACACCTTCTGAAGCTGAAGAAGCTTACCGTCAAATACATACACAGTATGGCAGCAAGTTCGCAGTTATAAAAGCACAGATACATGCAGGTGGAAGAGGAAAAGGAAATATTGAAGGAAAAGAACAACGTGGTGTGGCCATTGCAAAAAACATTGAAGATGTGCTGAATATTTCACGAAATCTTTTGGGTGGAAACCTTATAACCATTCAAACTGGCCCTGCCGGTAAAATGGTAAATAAAATACTGGTGGCACAGGATGTTTATTATGATGGACCAAATCCTGTAAAGGAATTTTATCTTTCCATATTGCTTGACAGAAGCAAGGGGCAGAACGTAATCATGTACAGCACCGAGGGAGGAGTAAATATTGAAGATGTGGCACATAATACACCTGATAAAATTTTTAAGGAATGGATTCACCCAGGCGGGAGGTTAATGGCTTTCCAGGCAAGAAAAATTTCATTTAATCTTGGGCTTAGCGGAGAAGCGTTTAAGAACTGCGTAAAATTTGTAACCAATCTTTACAATGCGTATTTGGACCTGGATTGTGGCATGCTTGAAATAAACCCGCTTTTTAAAACAAGCGACGAGAAAATTATTGCAGTGGATTGCAAGATGAATATTGATGATAATGCATTGATGCGTCATCCTGATGTGGCGGTTTTAAGAGATTTAAGCGAGGAAGATGCTACGGAAGTAGAAGCAGGAAAATTCAACCTGAATTTTGTAAAACTAGATGGCAATGTAGGCTGCATGGTAAATGGTGCAGGCCTTGCCATGGCAACTATGGATATGATAAAACTCAGCGGTGGGGAACCAGCTAACTTTCTGGATGTAGGTGGAACTGCTAATGCACAAACTGTGGAAGCAGGTTTCAGGATTATCATGAAGGATCCTAAAGTAAAAGCTATTCTTATTAATATTTTTGGCGGTATTGTTCGTTGCGACCGTGTAGCACAGGGAGTGATTGATGCCTACAACACTATTGGCAACATAGAAATTCCCATCATTGTACGGCTGCAAGGCACTAATGCAGATGTAGCAAAAAAACTCATTGACGATAGCGGCCTGAAAGTACAAAGCGCAATATTGCTAAGCGAAGCTGCAGCACTTGTGAACAAAGCAGTGGCCTAAATTAATTGTCCTTTATTCATAATAGTGACACTGGTTTTGTGTCAATCTATTTCAGGACGAGGCAAAAAAATAAATCATTAAAAAAATCCCTGAAGTTGGTTCCGGGATTTTTTAGTGTCTTTGGGGAATTATCTGTTGAGTATTATTGATGGTCAATACCCACTATCCTTTTCAGGGTTGCCAATTATCATTTCTTATTGTATTTCAATTTCATCTATAAAAATATGGGTATCTCCTCCCGCACCTTCGTGCCAGGCTGGAAGTTTACCATATTGTTTGGCTACCAGTTTTACAAACTTTGCTTTAGTGGGGGCAAAGTTTGCTACAATATTTTTTACCTGTGGTTGAAGGTTTTCTATGGGTAAATAATCTTTTCCAACATAAACGCTTTTGAAATTAATCCCATCATCCGAAAGAAATATTTCAACTTCACTTGGCATTACAATCCAGGCCCGGGTATCCTGCAAAAATCCAGCGGTAAGTTTTGAAATATTTTTTAATTCGCCTAAATCAATCACAGCATTTACATCATATAACTGGTATCCCTGCCAATAACCTCTGCGCCAGTTCACATTTCCACGAATGCCATCTACAAGGCCCTCAGCTCCTCCCCCATCATACTGTTGTTCAAATGGCGTGTTCAATTTTACACTCCAGTTATGAGGTAATTTTTTATACAAAGCGGTAACCACTGCGCTGCTGTTAAATTTATCATTCAAGGCAATAGCTTTAATTATTACGCTGGTATCAGAAGTAAATGGTTGGGTATATTTCATTGATGCAGAGGTTGGCATAGTGCCATCCAGTGTATAAAAGATTTTTACATTCATATCGGGATGACTGATAAATATTTTCTTTGTTCCTTTAAATGCCATTTTCCCTCCATTGATGCTGGGATTTACCACAAATGAATTATCATCAATGCCAGTTACAGGAATGTCTTTGCTTCCCCACGTAGATGCCTTGTTACTCATGGTAAATTGAATATTACCTCCTTTTAATAAATCATTATGTGAGAGAAAACTTTTTTGATATGGTTTATTATTCAGACTGGCAGAACTGATATAGAAATCTTTTGGGTTGCCTTTGCGAATGATGCTGAAAGATTTGCCCTGCCCATTCGGCAAACGAGAATTTTCAAAATGCAGGGTAACCTTTTCAAAAGCAGGTGTTCCGATGATATAATCTGTTGTGCCAGGCGTTACAGGATAAAATCCGAGTGCGCTCAATACATACCATGCACTCATTTGCCCGCAATCCTCATTACCTGAGAGGCCATCAGGCGCATTGCTGTACATGTCATTCATAATCCGGTGAACTATTTGCTGGGTTTTTGCCGGCACCCCTGCAAATGCATAGAGATAGGCAATATGATGACTCGGCTCATTACCATGTGCATATTGACCTATTAATCCGGTAATATCACTTTGATCCCTTCCGGTAGTTTTTGAATCTTCAGTAAACAATTTATCCAGCTTGGCATCTAATTCTTCTTTACCCCCTGTCAGTTTCAAATAACCACTAACATCCTGCGGCATATAAAAAGAATACTGCCAGCTATTGGCTTCTGTAAAATTGTTATTCACTTCTTTTGGGTCAAAGGGCATAAGCCATCCACCATTCTGGCGGGGTTGCATAAAAGCATTAAGTGGATTCAACACATTTTTATATGCCTGCGCCCTTTTAATAAGTGTTTCATAATCATCCTGCTTTCCAAGCGATTTTGCAAAGCTAGCTATGCACCAGTCGTCGTAGGCATATTCCAGGGTTTTACTCACGCTCTCTGATTCATCATCTACCTCAATCATATTTTTTTGTATCAATGAGGGCAGGCCCAAATGTTGCCAGTTGGCAGATTTTTTCATGGCTTCTAATGCGAGGGAAGTATTGAAATTTTTTATGCCCTTGTTGTAAGCATCAACAATTACCGGCACACTATGGTATCCAATCATGCAATCAGTTTCGCAACTGGCAAGCTCCCAAACCGGTAGTCTTCCGCCCTCTTCATATTGAGCAAGAAAAGTTTTTATATAATCAAGAGTACGGTGCTGATCAATTATTGTGTAGAGCGGATGTGCTGCACGATAGGTATCCCATAAAGAAAATACACTGTAATTAGTAAAGCCATGAGCATGATGGATTTTATTGTCTCTTCCCCTGTACTTCCTATCCACATCCATATTAATATTAGGTACAATTGCCGTATGATAAAGTGCAGTGTAAAATATGGTCAGTTTATCCTTTGATGCGGATTGCACTTCTATTTTGCCAAGTTCGCCATTCCATTTTTTATCAGCAGTATTTTTAATGCCATTAAAATTCCAGCCAGGATTTTCTGTTTCAAGATTTTTCTTTGCGCCTTCTACACTTACCGAAGAGATACCAACCTTCACCAATATTTCTTTACCTGCATTTAAATCAAATTGAAAAAAAGCTTTTAGATTTTTTGATCCGTCAAAAAGTTTAATACGATTGTTCTGCAAACTATCATTATTCCATATCCCATAATTTTTTATAGGCATGGAAAATTTAATTACAAAAAATACATACTGGTTATCAGCCCAGGCCTTGCTTCTCCGCATCCCGGATACTGTTACGCTGTCTTCAATTTGAATGGATGATTCAATGACTTCATCGCGGTGCTTTAAATCAAGAATTATATTATTAATAGAGGCTTCAGTAAAAATATATTGATGAAATCCTGTTCTTTCTGTTGCAGTTAAGGAAACTTTTAT
>JBDSYV010000082.1:0-3691 GCA_040110925.1 Ferruginibacter sp.
GTACGGGATGTAATAACGCTGGAATCATACAGGGATAATTTGCTTGGCGAGCAAACAGTAATTCCAAGACTCCTTGAGTCTTTCAAAAAATATGAAATACACGCAACATTTTCTACAGTAGGGCTGCTATTTTTTAGCTCAAGAAAAGAAATGCTTGAAAATCTTCCGTCAAGATTACCTCAATATGTAAATAAAAGGCTTTCGCCTTACGGCTCCTATATGCATGAAAATGTAGGGGAAGATTTTAAGCAAGATCTCTTTCATTTTGCACCTCACCTTCTGCAAATGATACAAGAGGCTCCGGAACAGGAAATTGGAACCCACACTTTTTCCCATTATTATTGTTTGGAAATGGGGCAGTCTATAGACGACTTCAGGGAAGATATACGCATGGCCATAAAGATTGCAGCAAAGGAGGGAATAAAAATCACCAGCATAGTTTTCCCAAGAAACCAATTTAATGCTGCATATCTAGGCGTTTGTAAAGATTTGGGAATAATTGCTTATCGCAATAATGAGAATTCCTGGATCTATTCAGCAAAAAATGGTGAAGAGGAAAATCTTTTCAGGCGTATGGTCAGGCTCACCGACGCATACCTGAACATAAGCGGGCATCATTGTCACGAGCTTCAAAATTTAGAGTACCCTGTAAATATTCCCAGCAGCAGATTTCTGAGACCTTACAGCCCTTCGTTGCGTTTTTTAGAAAATTTGCGGATGCGCCGCATAAAAAGGGCAATGACTCACGCGGCAAAACACCGGCTCCTTTTTCACCTTTGGTGGCACCCCCATAACTTTGGGATAAACCAGGATGAAAATTTTGCTTTCCTTACGCAGATACTTGAACATTACCTGCTACTCAATAAATTGTACGGGTTTAAGAGCATTACCATGACTAATCTTGCTAAAAAAGTTTTGCAAAATGGAACATAAAACCGTTTTGATTCTTGCGACAGATGGCGACTCAACCCGTATGATTTATCATGCGCTTGTAAAACACTTTGATATTTCTTCAATTATTCTTGAACAGAAAGAAAGTAGAAAAGTGTTCATAAAACGAAGATTAAAAAAGCTGGGACTGGCGAAAGTAACCGGTCAATTATTATTTCAGGTTTTGGTTGCACCAGTTTTGAAAGTGACGTCAAGAAACAAGGTTCAAAAAATTGTATCTGGGAATGGTTTATGCCGAAGTGAAATCCCGGAAGAAAAAATAGTGAGGGTAAATTCGATTAATAGCAGCCAGGTGGAGGATATATTACAAGAAAAGCAGCCTGATGTAGTGATAGTAAATGGCACCAGAATCATATCCCGGAAAATTTTAAACGCAGCAACTTGCGTATTTATAAATTCGCATACTGGCATTACGCCCAGATACCGTGGAGTTCATGGGGGATACTGGGCGCTGGCGAATGGAGATAAAGAGAACTGCGGTGTTACTGTGCACTTATTAGATGAAGGAATAGATACTGGTGAGGTGCTTTACCAGGAAGTGACTGAAGTGACTGAGAAAGATAACTTTGTTACGTATCCATATTTGCAAACGGCGAAATCAATACCACTCCTTGTTCATGCAGTGAATGATGCATTTAATAATCGCATTAAAAAAGAAAAAATAGGAGGGAAATCGCAATTATGGTATCACCCTACCATGTGGGATTATCTATATAACAGGCTTATTAAAAAGGTTAAATAGCTTTTTTCAATCTTATACAATGCGGAATGCTGCTTTTGAACCTGCATATTAAATAATTCAATTATAAACCTCTAAATTGCCCGCAGAATCATCTGAAAACTATTGATGTTTTCATTTATTACTTTTGTGCCACTTAAAATTATTATGCAAACTATCTTAATTACCGGCGGGGCAGGCTTCATCGGCTCTCATCTTACGAGGTTGTTTGTTACAAAGTATCCATATTATAAAATCATAAACCTGGATGCACTTACCTATGCAGGTAACCTGGAAAATTTGCGTGATATTGAGGATAAATCCAATTACCAATTTATAAAAGGGGATATTACAGACCTGGGGCTATTGCGAAACCTTTTTGCAGAAAAGCAGTTTGATGCAGTATTGCATTGTGCTGCCGAAAGCCATGTTGATCGTTCCATTACAAACCCGCTGGCTTTTGTACATACCAATGTGCTCGGTACAGTTAACCTTCTGCAGGCAGCAAGAGAAGCATGGAAGGATAAAATGGCCGATAAATTATTTTATCATATCAGCACAGATGAAGTATATGGCTCGCTGGGTGCAGAGGGTTTTTTTTATGAAACTACTGTTTATGATCCCCGTAGCCCATATTCTGCATCTAAGGCGTCATCAGATCATTTTGTAAGGGCTTATTATCATACATATAAATTGCCCGTTAAAATTTCCAACTGCAGCAATAACTATGGCCCTTTTCATTTTCCTGAAAAATTAATACCGCTTTGTATATCGAATATTCTTAATAACAAGGCCCTGCCTATTTATGGCAAAGGAGAAAATATAAGAGACTGGCTCTTTGTGGAAGATCATGCAAGGGCTATTGATATAATTTTTCATGAAGGAAAGATTGGAGAAACCTATAATATTGGTGGGCATAATGAATGGACCAATATTGACCTGATAAAAGAACTCTGCCGGCAAATGGATGAAAAACTAAATCGCCATCCCGGAGAATCTGCCAAACTGATAACGTTTGTGAAAGACAGGGCTGGCCACGATTTACGTTATGCAATTGATGCTACTAAATTGAAAGATGAATTAGGTTGGGTGCCGTCACTACAGTTTGAAGAAGGATTGTCCCGAACTATAGATTGGTATTTGAATAATTCAGATTGGTTGAATGATGTTACAAGTGGGGCTTATAAGAATTATTACGAAGAACAATACGGGAAGAGGGTTTAGGGTTCCAAAGGTTCAAGAAGTTCAAGAGGTTTAAGAAGTTCAAGAGGTTCAAAAAGTTGAAGGGATTCAAAGTGAGAAAATTGTATATGGATTTGAACAAATGATGAACAGGAAGAACGAATGTTCAATTATGAAATGGAGTTCCGTCCCTCTCCAAGTGAGAGGGATAAGAGGGTGAGGTCTCTTATGAGGTTTAATTTTTTAATATAATTCTAATAAATATTAACACGATATCAAACGCCAACCCCTAAACCAACTACATGAAAGGCATAATACTCGCAGGCGGTTCCGGTACCAGGCTTTACCCAATCACTATGGGCATAAGCAAGCAACTGATGCCAATCTACGACAAACCCATGATCTATTATCCGCTAAGCACACTGATGCTTGCTGGTATAAATGACATATTAATCATCACTACACCGGAAGACCAGGATCAGTTTAAAAGATTACTTGGTGATGGCGCCCAGTGGGGTTGTTCGTTGACTTATGCCAAACAGGAAGAACCCAATGGCCTTGCGCAGGCATTTGTTATTGGTGCAGATTTTATTGGCAGTGATAGTATTGTTTTAGTGCTTGGCGATAATATTTTTTATGGTAGCGGCTTTGGAAAAATTCTTTCTGCAGCTTACAATCCTGATGGTGCTGTAATTTTTGCCTACCCTGTGAGCGACCCGGAAAGATATGGTGTGGTGGAATTTGATAAAGACTTTAATGCTATAAGTATTGAAGAAAAACCTGCAGCACCTAAAAGCAATTATGCAGTGCCGGGTTTATATTTTTACGATAATTCAGTGG
>JBDSYV010000083.1:0-6020 GCA_040110925.1 Ferruginibacter sp.
GGTCGTATAAGACTTGCCACAGCGCAAAGATAAGAGTATGACTACATTAATTTTTGCTGATACTATTTTTTTCTTTTACTAAAAATCCTTAAGGAAGGCCAGAAAATAAAAATACCGGATCCGATAGTGATCAGATTAACCTCTCTCCTGTTTTGGAGGCTTAGACTGAGGTCTAAAAACTAAAGCCCGGCCTGTCATTACGGGAGTTTACCTGGCTTATGCCGATTAACTGGTCAGTTCTATCTGTAAAAGATTTATAATATAACAAAATGGTATAACTGTTTTCGGTTTCCCAGTAACTGCCTTCAAGGCTGCGTGGCTGAAGTTCTTTATTATCATTTGCCAACAGGTAAGTGTAATTATAATATCCCTGCTTTAGAAATGCAGAGGTTTCGTAAACAGCTTTCTCGTCGTTGTATTTCATCTTCCACTTATCCGATAAACTATAACCCGTAAAACCGCCGGCCAAATAAAGATCTTCTCCTGAATATGCTTTACCATCAGGAGGAATATAAGTAAAATAAACTGAGGCATAATCACCCTGCCATTGAGGATTAATGCTTTCATAAGTGATGATATTATACATCCCATCATAATCAGGAAAATAAACATATCGCTGCGAACTCCGGTCCACATCAGGTTTTACAAATAATTCTGTGGATGATTTTTTATAGCTGCCGCTGTCTATCCTGTCGCTCTGCAGGCGAAAACTCCGCAGGTCGAGCCAGCGCCATTCCTTACCTGCAGGAAATACTGCCACGTTTTCCGTATTGTATTCAAGGGTATTACCTCTTACAAAAGTGGGTACAATATCACGTTGAGCTATATCCCAGCGATTGTTTTGCAGAATGACTGCTTTCACTTGTTGTGCAGCACTGAAACTATTGAGACCATTTATACTTGCAGAAAAGCGCAGACGTTGATGTGTGTTGAATAACTGTGCTGTAAATGGCTGAATCACTGTTGCGGTAATATTTGATTTCAGATCCACCACCATCATCTGTTTTGTAAAAACAAGTTTAGAAGTATCTGCATCAAGAAAAACTTTTAACAAATAATTGCCTGATTTCGTTGGCAAAGAATTCCTGTCTGGAAGGATAGCTTCATAATGTGTGTAGCGTGTAAAGGCAATGGAAGAATACCTGTAACTACTTATCCTGTTCTGAGTAAACCCTTTTATATAATCAAATGGATTAAGGTTGGTGGGCTGCCAGTTATAATCGCAGAGTACGAAACTGTAGTAGTAACTTTTTACACCGCCGTCCAGGTCATCAAACGAAAGCATTAGCCTGTCACCGCTGTTTAATGCATACACAGGAAGGCTTTGCTGGTTGCCATACATATTCAATTGTGCTGTGGCAATATTGGGTTTGTATATATTTTCTACGCGTTGAGCTTCTGCAAATGAGCAAGAGCAAATAAGAAAAATAACAAAAATGCATTGAAGGAAAAATCCTTGAAGTAGTTGGTGAGGATAGCAACCACGACGCTTCGAAAAATGACTGCGAGGATAAAGATTCATTAGAACGAATTGATTTACTTTTGAAAGATACTAAAATTATGCCGTTTGAATGTTTCGTTATTTATAGCAAAAAGAATAGGACTGGGCAGGCAGAAAACATTCAGCCGGTTTATTATTAGCCTGGCCATTGGTGCTACTACGCTTAGTGTTGCGGTCATGATTGTTGCCCTCAGTTTTGTAAATGGTTTCCAGCAGGTAATCAGTAACAAAGTATTTAGTTTCTGGGGACATATTCGGGTGCAGCAATCTATTGAGGATAAAGTAAGCCTTTCAGAAGAATACCCCATTCATGAAAACGACAGTGTTAAAAATTATCTTTCCTCTCTGCCGCAGGTGCAATCAGTTGAAAAATTTGCCACAAAATCAGCACTCATAAAATATAAAACGGATATTGAAAGTGTTTTTTTAAAAGGCATTAGCTCAGATTTTAAATTCCAGCGCCTGCAACCATTTCTTGTAAGTGGCCATTGGCCGGCATTTCCTGATAGCGGTTACAGCCAGGAAATAACATTAAGCAGTTCTACTGTAAACCTGCTTAACCTGCATCTTGGCGATAGCATGATCGTATATTTTTTCAGGGAGAATGGAACAAGGGCCGCAAGAAGACTTTTTCTTACGGGCATTTTTAAAACAGGCATTGAAGAATACGATAAACATTTTGGCTTTTGCGATATCAACCTTATCCGGCGGCTGAACAATTGGCAACCAGATGAAATAGGCGGCTATGAAGTATATCTTAAAGACTACCGGCTCACCGATACTGTTACAAATATTATTTATAATGACCTGCCCCAAAGCTGGTACAGCCGAAGCATAAAAGAAATCTATCCCAATATTTTTGACTGGCTGAACCTGCAGGGCTCATTAAAAAATATTCTACTCGTTATCATGGTAATTGTAGCCGTTGTAAATCTAATCACATGCCTCATCATACTTGTACTGGAACGCACCCGCATGACGGGAATACTAAAAGCCCTGGGTGCTACAGACTGGCATGTACAACGCATCTTTTTATACAACACAACGGTGATCGCTATAATTGGTATTTTGCTTGGCACCATTGTAGGTCTCGGCATCTGTGCATTGCAGCAACAAACGGGTTTTATAAAATTAGATGAGGAAGCTTATTACATGTCGAAAGCTACTGCTATTGTAAACTGGCAACAGGTCGTTTTTGTTGATATCGCTACGCTCCTATTATGTTTTGCTACACTTGCCATCCCTACCCTGTTGGTAAAAAAAGTAAACCCTGTTACGGCGATACAGTTTAGGTAGTTGGAGGAGGAAGATAGATGACAGATGATAGATGAAAGTTGAAAGACAAGTGACGACCGACAACCAACAACCGACAACCAATTGTCAATTGACTATTATCAATTGATTTAAAATAATCCCCGCTGCTACTGCAGCATTCAGCGATTCTGCCTTACCATATTTTTGAATAGAAATCTTTTCATCAGACATATCTATAAGTGTTTTGGAAATTCCTTTGGATTCGTTGCCAATGATGAGAAACGCCTCTTTCATATTTTTAAAATCGCTTAAGGGTTTTCCTTCCAGTGCTGCGGCAAGAATTTTTATGCCCTTATGATCTTTCAGCCATTGCTCCAGGTTTGTATAAAAAACATTTACCCTTCCAAGACTTGCCATTGTGCTTTGCACAACCTTTGGATTGTACATATCTGCCGTAGCTGCGGAACAAATTATATTTTCAATGCCAAACCAATCTGCAGTGCGAATGATGGTGCCGAGGTTACCCGGGTCCTGAATATCATCCAGCAGCAGTGTTATCTTGCCGGTTGTATTAAAATCAGCAATTGATTCTTTTGTTTTAAAAACAGCTACCAGCATGTTGGGTTTCACCAGCCCTGATATCTTCTCAAGCTCAAAGTCTTTAATGATCTCTATTTTTTCATTACTAATGCTAAAGCCTGATTGCCAGCCTGGCAATGCATATAATTTCTCACATTCAAAATTTTTATCCTTCAACAGTTCATCCACAAGCTTCGGGCCTTCAGCTACAAACAGTCCCTGTTCATCCCTGAATTTTTTCTGCTGCAAACTTTGAATATCTTTGATCCTGGATTTGCTTAACATCGCTTAATATTTATGCCTGATTTCCAGATTAATGTTTCCTATTGCTTACGATACTTTGTATCTATTTTATCTGTCAGTTTATTTTTAGTTTCCTGCACTATCATCAAAAAAACACCAACCGGTAAACCATATCTTATAAAAAATAATATCGAAGTTAAGGGAGGAAATTTTACAAAGCTTGAGCGGTCTGCTTTGAAACAAAGGCTTTTCAATCAACTGGATGATAGCGCACAGGTACCAAGCCGCAGCCCGATATTCCTGGTAAACATCATCAGCAGGCCCACGGCCTATGATACAGGTTATTCCAAAGTTTCAGCAGAAAACATGGTGGCTTCCATGGTTCACCTTGGTTATTATGATTCAAAAGCATTTTATAATGCAGATACTTCCGGCAGAAAAGTTACTGTGAATTATATCGTAGAAACAGGCAAGCCCACTTTAATTGATACGGTAAGCTACAGGTTGAAAAAACCTGAAATACAGGAACTCGTGTCCGGTTTACGAAAGGAGTCAATTCTGCAAAAAAATAATCCTGTTACCAAGGCAGGCATACAATCCGAAATAGCGAGACTGGTAGATTCTTTGCGCAATAATGGTTTTTATAAATTTACAGCATCAGAACTAAAAGTGTTGGGCGATACCAGCCTGGCAATATTGACCTCTATTACCGACGACCCATTTGAGCAATTAAGATTACTGGCAGAGGCGCAGCAAAAAAGAGATTCACCAACTATAAAACTGGCAATCGCACTAAATTACCCGGATGACAGCAGTCGTTTAACCAGTTATCATGTCAGGAAAATTTACCTGCTACCCGATTTCAAACAAGGTGATAACCTTGCAGACAGTACAATAACTCAAAGGGAAACACGAAATTTTATTCTGCGCTACCATGAGCGATTATTCCGAACAGGATTTCTTGCCCGCAATATTATGTTACGCCCCGGAGATCTATACCGTCAATCTGCTTATTATAAAACATTAAACAGCCTTTCCAATGCCGGTGTTTGGGAAACAGTGAACATACAGGTGTTGGAAGTACCCGACAGTAACCTTGTGGATCTCTTTATAGAAATGGTACCCGGCAAGAAATTTGGTTTCGAGGCTGCCCTGGAGGCCAGTTACTCTACAACCAATAACAACGCTTTGGCTGGAAACCTCTTTGGCATCTCGGGGAATTTTTCGCTTACCAACAGGAATATTGGCAAAGAAGCCATCCGTATGACACATAGGTTCAGAGTGGGTGTGGAACTAAATAATAATAGACGGGGCAGTGGTAATAAACTGATAAATTCAAATGAAATCAGCTATAGCAATAATGTGGTCATTCCACGCCTGCTGCCTTTTTTCCCTAACTATAAAAAAATGGTTTCAGGTGAATCATTTATAAATACCAGCGTTGGTTATAGTAACAGGCTTAAATTATTTAACCTGCAAAACATCAATTTAAACATAGGGGCAAATGCCACAAATAAGCATAACTGGCGCTGGACCTATAAACCATTTTTCGCGGAGTTCAATTATCTTTTTAATACTACTGACAGTTTCCGAAATATTCTTGCGGCAAATCCTTTTTTGCGGTATTCCTATAATACCTCTTATGTAGTGGGCATGGGAGGAAGCCTTGCCACGGTTTACAAAAATCCACGCCATCTAAAAAGCGAATACAAAGAAAGAAATATCAAATTAAATATAGAGGAGTCGGGGCTTACCTGGGCTAATCTCGGGGTTGCTAAAAAATACCTTAGAAAATATATTAAGACAGACGCAGAATATAAATACACCGTTGATTATAAAAAAACTGCTCTTGCCTTTCGCATGTTTGCAGGCGTAGGAATTCCGCTTGGGTCTGATACTGCCAAGCTTCCTTTCTTTAAACAGTATTTTGGTGGAGGAAGCAATAGCATGCGTGGATGGCCCATAAGAGGTATAGGGCCGGGGTCTCAGCCAAAAGCGCCTTACAGCAATACACTTTTCAACGATCGCCTTGGCGATATACAACTGGAAGGCAATATGGAATACCGGTATGAAATTGCACGTATCATTCCTAATACACTCACGCTTAGGGGAGCATTATTTGTTGATGCCGGAAATGTGTGGAATTTTAATAGCTCAAAAACAGATGGCAGCAGGGATAGTGCACAATTTAAATTTAAAAATATTTATAAAGAGCTTGGTGTTTCTGCCGGCACAGGATTTCGTTTCGATTTCCAGTACCTCATCCTGAGAATTGATTTGGGCTTCCGGTTTAAACGCCCCGAACTTGCAGATGTCAACAGCGGCTGGAAGGCACCGGGTATTGGTTTTGATGATGTCCTGAAAAAAATATTTACACGTGGCGTGAATGATGAATACCGTATCTGGCGCTATGAAAATTTCAATTTTTCTATTGGGATAAATT
>JBDSYV010000084.1:0-8622 GCA_040110925.1 Ferruginibacter sp.
GGCCTCAGTAATAAACTAAGCAGCTTTGGTATTTATGGTTATAGCCCTTCTGATGATATTGACGAACTTACCGCAAAACAAATCTCCCAGCTCCTCTGGTATTTTATTGACGGCAGGCAAAAATTAAAACAGGAAGCATCGCTTGATGAACTTCAGCACTTTAATGAATATCACACTGTTTTTGCCGAAATAGAAACCAGTTTTTTACAAAGCAAAAAAACACAACGCTGGTGGATGAAAATGCCCGATAAAAAATATATTGCCTGCAGTTACCAGGACTATGTGAAGGCGAGTAATAATGAAATACCAGAGCGATGGCTAAGGGTGCAGGAGAGAGGTTAATGGGATAATTAGCTAATGTGCTAATTAGCTAATTGGAAATATGAAGAGAAACCATTCGATGTTATTAGAAATGAGGTTTTGATGAGGCGACCTAATTATAAATCATTTTCCATTAAAATTATAGCCTTTATTTTTCAAAAGCCGAAACCGTTTTCATCCACCTTGTGTACAACGGGTGCAAGTTAAATTTTCTAATTAGGTATAATATTGATGGGAAGTATAATCTCCCATCTTCCTCTTGCAGCAGTATTACGCAGGTCTGTATCCAGCAGGTAGCTGTATCGTACTCCAATGCCTGCATCCAGGGCATTCCATAATTTTCCATCAAAATAAATTTCTGCACCTGTGCTACGATATTTTATATCAGTGAGTTTGCTGTTTACTCTTGCCCGGGCTTTATTGTAATCAAAAAAGGTATTGGCTCTTATGCGTTGCACGAAAAAAATATTGCCAACACCAACATCAGGGTATAATAATGGGAAGTGATAATTAACGGCAACCTTAAACATACGCCTTGTGTTGAGCGATTCATATCCACGGGCGCCAACGTAATTGTTGCTAAACAAATCTGGCAGCGTATCTCTCAACTGCAAAGCTCCGTTGAGCACCAAACTGTGATTGGCTGCTACTCCTGGCAAAAATAAAGATGCATTACCCACCAGTTTTTTTGTTTCAAAATAATTAAAACCCTGGCGGTAGTTTAACGATACAGATTGTGCCCAACGTGGATTTATGTGTTGCAGCGCCTGCCGGCTGCTATTGCTAAATGACAAGAATGCATTTATGTATTTAAAAGCATTGTTCTGCAAAACATTTTTACTTATACCAATGTATGGCACCTGCTCCAGGTTATATCCTCCACCTAACAAGAGACTCTTAAACGTTCGGCCACCGATAAACCGAAGTGGTATATACATGCCAATATTAGCTTTTGCTGCATTAAAATTTATACCCTTGTTAAAAGCAGTATCAATATTCCTGTTATAAGTGTACCTCAGACCTGCTGTAAAAAACGGAACAATCCCGGAATACAGCATTTGGTATGCCAAAGCGCTGCTCTGCTCTACCCTGTTGTAAACATATGATAACTCGCTGGTGAAATTACTCAGCACATTGTCGCTATAAAAACTGTAGCCGTATTCCTCTGCCGAAAGCGATGGACGGGCACTGTGAAAATTAAAAAGACCGTTACTTTTTTTATATCGGGTTATTGCGATTGTGGAATCTCCGAGGCTTGTATCTGATAGTGTATTTGTTAATGCCTTTTTTTCAAATGGCACACCACTGATGTCGCCATCACCAGTTACGGATGACCACAAAAGATTTGATTTGTCCATTTCTTTTAAACGATACCCTTCAGCGGTGAAGGCACTTACAATAAGATTTCCATTATTATTTACCAGGGGTTGGTATTCGCCATTTGCATTGTTGGTAAGCATGTAGTTTTTATTCGACTTCATATCCAACGCAAAGGTCATATCAGCGATATTGTTTCCGCTGTTGTGCATCATGGTATAATATACCGTATCATTTTTTATGAAAGGATAGCCGAGCACATTAAAAGTAAAATCAGTGAGTGGCAAAGTTTCTCCTGTTGAAAGCGTCGTTTTTACCATACTCATTTTGCCATCAGGCCTACGTACTGCACTCACCACTTCATCATTGTTGAGAAATTTTGTTTGCGTATAAAAATAATTGTCCGGGTTAGGCACAACAAGAAGCAAAGCACCTGATGCAGCATCAAGCTTGTGCAAGGCATTGGTACCATCAGGGTTTACACTCACAGCTACAACGGCTGAGCCATCCTCATTAATATCAGGGGAAAAATATTTTGTTTTTGCAGTCAATCTTTTTTGTTCATTGCTGTGTATATCCAGCAGGCGGATCTCGCTGTAATCCCTGTTTCCACGCACAATATCTGATCGGAATGCCGTGTACACCAGCTTTCCATTACGGTAAGAAAAATAATCATCAGTTGCGTAATCTTTCACCCGTAATTTCTTTTCCTTACCATTAATGATGAAATAAAAGCTGCTCACTTCCTTGTAGGCACTCCTGCTTACGAGCAAAGTATCTTCACTCACCAATGCCGGAAACCGGTATGATATAACATTGTTCTTTTCTAACTGGGTTAAATAATGGACTTCTTTCAAAGTATTGGCGGGCGCTTTTGTTTTATCCCGGTAATGGTCAAGTGCATCCTTCCTGAACTGCCGGTAGCTGACTCCTGAATACCTTTCTATAGCATGGTTAAATGCATAAAACAAACCTTTGAAACGAACTGCATCGTTTGCCACTTTCCGCCAGAAATCTTCTCCGAATTTTTCATACCCATAACCGGTAAGTATATATCCCAGTTCATAATAGTTAGGTGTGTAATCCTTTAAAGAACCACTACGCAGTTTCATCCAGGAATATTTTTTATCCTGTAGCCAAAGTGATTTTATTCCATTGTAAAATGAAGGCATTCGCCCCCGCCCCTGTTGGCTTACCAACGTTTCCTGCCATACGGCATCTCCTTCAAAAAAGTAATCGGGTATGGTAATGCCATTGGCCAGCAACTGACCTTCCTGCCCCAGGAAAATGGAAAACACCCTGGTGAGTCCATGATTAAAATTGCTCAGTTGTTGTATATGCCTGTTTTCATGAATGGCCAGGTTATCATCCCAGCGAATACTACCGCTGGAAAAATTGTCCGGGTCAGGCGTGAGGTAATATTCACTCATCACCGGCGCAAGACGCACGTAAGCGTTGGAACCGGTTGTTTGATTTTGCAATACGATGTTCCATTTTCTAATGTGATTTCCAATGCTATGCAGTGTTGTAGTATCCAGCAGGCTGTTCAGTTGCATTATTCTCCTGGCCTGGCTATCGAGTCCTGGAGGAAAGATGACCCGGGTATTTTTATTCTGAATCTGCATCCATTTAATTTTTGAGGGGTTACCACCAAAGACCTGGGCTTCGGAAGAAATGGGATGCAATAAAAAGAGGACAATAGCGACTAAATAATGTATTCTCATGATCATTAAAAATAGGAAACTAAATTACGCACAATTCAAAGAAAGAGCATTTCGAAACCGATAGTTATTGGATGGCTCTCCTGATTCCGTTGGTGAAGGACACTGACGGGAGATTGAACTTGGTTTGTGAAGCTGTTGCAATATCTTCGCAACAATCAACAAATATCAATCGTTAGGAATTGTTTTTATAGCCCTTTCTGAATTTGAAGCGGCTTCTCTGAATATTGGATAATGTAATACAATTGGTATGAAAAAACGATCTCATTCTTTATATACTTTACTTACTTTATTTACCTTATCCTTCCTTACTTCATGTTCTGTTTCAAAAAAAATAGCAAAGCAGGCTGATCAATTTATTTTAAATGACTCCATCATAACCCATGCCCATACCGGCATTTGTATTTATGAACCTGCTACGGGAAAGTACTGGTACCAGCATGATGCAGATAAATTTTTTGTTCCTGCAAGCAATACCAAATTATTTTCGCTCTATGCAGGACTGAAATATATTGGCGACAGCCTTCCAGGAATGCGTATTTATGAAACGGTCAACAGCATTACAATTGAAGGTATGGGGGATCCAACTTTTTTACATCCGGATTATAAAGTGCAGCCAGTTTTTGATTATCTATCCAAAACAAATAAACCCATCTATATAAAAGACAGCTGGAAAGAAAATGCCTGGGGACGTGGGTGGAGTTGGAGTGATTACGCAGATGATTACATGTCTGAGCGATCTCAATTACCGCTATATGGCAATGTGCTTAGGTTTAGCGGAAAAGCAAATGGAATTAATTACTATAGCGATTCATCATTATCAATCACAGTAAATGGGAATGATTTTATTAATGCCATCAGCAGGCAACGATACAGCAATCAGTTTTCAATCACTGCGAATGGAAAATCATCACGCAGTTTCGAAGTGCCTTTCATAAGCTCTGTTGCTTTCTCTGCAAAATTATTATCGGATACACTTCATAAAGTAATTTCTTTGCTACCTGCACCCCTAACAACCCAAAGTAGCTATATCATTTATTCACAGCCGGTGGATTCACTTTATAAATTGATGATGCACCGCAGTGATAATTTTTTTGCGGAACAAACGCTACTGATGGCAGCCAACAAAAAACTGGGTGTAATGGATGATGGCAAAATGATTGCAGATTTGTTAAAAACTGATTTAAAAGATATTCCCCAGCAACCACAGTGGGTTGATGGCAGCGGATTGAGCCGATATAATCTTATTAGCCCCCAGGATTTTGTATTCTTACTCAATAAACTTAAAAATGATTTCGGCTGGGAGCGGATCACTAAAATTCTTCCTACCGGAGGAACAGGTACTTTAAAAGTTCACTATATCGCAGATGCAGGATTTATTTTTGCGAAAACAGGAACTCTAAGTAATCATGTTGCCTTGAGTGGATATATCATTACAAAGAAAAATAAACTGCTTGTCTTTTCTGTAATGGTCAATCATTTCAATTCTGGCGCTCTGCCAATACGAAAAGCAATAGAAAAATTTCTCCACGGAATAAGGGAAGAATACTAAAATATTTTTCATATCAGGCAACGGGTTGAATGTATAGCGTATCATTACTATACCTCTGGTAACTTTAAACCAACTTATTATGAAAAAAATTTATTTTCTCTTGTCAATCCTGCTTGTAGCAACAGGTTTTACAACAAAATCCCAGGTTTTAGCCTGCAATGCAGATTTCAGTTTCCAGGTTTCCAACGGAAACTTTGTACAGTTTACATCGCTAGCACCTGGTGATTCATTCAATACCACGCATTACTGGCGTTTTGGAGATGGCTTAAACGGAAGCGGGCCTTTTGCATCACATACCTACCTTAATGCTGGCACCTATAATGTAACACATATTGTTTACCGCCATAATAGTGCAGGAACGATAGCTTGTGTTGATTCATTAATTAGGCCGGTACAAATAACTTCACCTACCGCATGTAATCTCGTAGCTAATTTTTACCAGTACCGCGATAGTCTTGCGCCAAATCTTTATTCATTTTATTTTATTAATACATCTGCAAACGTATCATCCAACGATAGTATCCGGTGGACATTTGGAGATGGCAGTTCTTCAAATCAATTCAATACTCATCACAGCTATTCACAACCCGGAACTTACAATGTATGCCTGCGAATAATCAGGAGAGGATTAAATGGTGGACTCACCAATTGCATCAGTGAAATCTGTCACAGCATTACCATTCCAATTAATACATGTAATCTGCAAGCATCTTTTATTCCTATAAAAGACTCGCTCAACCCAATACCATACTCATGGTACTTTAATAATACTAGTATTAATGCATCGCCTAATGATTCTATTCGCTGGACCTTTGGTGATGGAACATCATCTAATCAATACAATGCCCATCACTTTTATGCACAACCAGGCACATATACTGTTTGCCTGCGCATTATAAGAAGAACTTCTGCTGGTATTACCAATTGTGTGAGCGAAGTTTGCCACAGCATTACCATGGTAACCAATACCTGTAATCTGCAAGCATCTTTTATTCCAATAAAAGACTCGCTCAACCCAATACCTTACTCATGGTACTTTAATAATACTAGTATTAATGCATCGCCTAATGATTCTATTCGCTGGACCTTTGGTGATGGAACATCATCTAATCAATACAATGCCCATCACTTTTATGCACAGCCAGGCACATATACTGTTTGCCTGCGCATTATAAGGAGAACAGCAACAGGTATTACCAATTGTGTGAGTGAGACATGCCATACCATTATTGTACAGCAAACGTGCAACCTTCATGCTGCATTTAATATTGTTCGCGACTCTAGCTCCACCATTCCTTTTAATTTTCATTTTATTAATACAAGCATTAACCTATCAACAACAGATTCTATCCGCTGGACATTTGGCGATGGCACTTCCTCTAATCAATATAGCCCATTCCATAGCTATGCCCAGCCGGGAACTTACAATGTATGCCTGCGTATTTTGAAACGTGTAAGCGGTACTACTATATATTGCGTAAGTGAAGTATGTCATACTATTACTATACCCCCCGTTTGTAATCTTCACCCACAATTTACCTGGAGAGCTGATTCTTTGAACACAAGGAAAATTAATTTTACAAATACTACAATTGTAAACAGTGCTAATGCATATGCAAACTGGAGCTTTGGAGATGGCACAACCGCAAGTTCATGGAATGCCATTCATGAATACGCACAACCCGGTAGGTACTACGTTTGCCTGGTGGTTTATATTTCCAACACTTGTGTAGCCAGCTATTGCGATTCAATAACTGTTACACCTCCGCCAGTAAGTTGCATTGATCAATCACAGTTTACAATTACCCATGTTGCAAGTGATCCTAACCTGGTATATTTCATTCCATCTCATATCAACAATGACTGGATATATACCTGGACCTTTGGAGACGGCACCGGCAGCCATGACAAAACAGTAAGTCACCGCTATGCCACCGCAGGAAACTATACAGCATGCCTCACTGTTTTCAGGAATGCAAATTGTGCATCTACTACCTGCAAGCCAGTTTCTGTTCTCAGTTGTTTGCAACTGTATGCAGCATTTACCTTTAACAGGGATAGTCCTGTTGTAAACAGGATTCATTTTAATGCTTTTAGCAATGGCACAATTGTGTCGCAGCAATGGACTATTACAAAAAGAGCAAGCACTGTGGGCTATCCCATTATTATAAACCAAAACAACCCTGTTTACACATTTAATGATACCGGCTATTACCGTGTTTGTTTAAGAGCCACACTAAGCAATGGATGTGTAAAAGAATATTGCCAGGAAATTTATATCTCATCAGTTGTAGCAACCAATGCATGCAACCTGCAACTGTTTCCTAATCCTGCAACTACGCAGATAACGGCTTCTGTGCAACTGGCCATTCCACAAATGATCGATGTGTATATCTACAATATGCTGAATGTAATGGTGAGAGAAAAGCACCAGGCTGGTGTAACGGGCAACAATAATGTTACAGTTTCGATAGGAGATTTGCCCGCCGGAATCTACAGGCTTACCTTGATACATGGCAACGACATCTGCAGTGCCTTGTTCCAGAAACTATAATTTGGGGGTGGATGAATGTAGATCCTGCAGCGAAAGTTGCAGGATTTTTTTTGTAGATTTATTTTGCCAAAGAACTTTAATTGTTGTTATTGGAATTAAAAATTTCCTTTGTAAAATTCATCTTCGTAAATGCAAAAACCATTAACCCTCAACCCTCATAAAATTATTTATTAATTGGTTTCAGCTTAATTCAAATCAGCTATTATCTGCATAGGTTTATAAGCAAGCGTTCCGCATGCTCAAAAGCAGGGCTTTCACCGAAAAACAAGACCGGGTACTTTAAGGCCTTCTTACTGGTGCTCTCCTTGTTCCAGGACGTGGAGGTCGTGGCGGTGGTGCAGGCAAGGTTATAGAGCCATCGGAATGCACTACCGGATGAGGAGGAGCGGGTGGACGTTTACCATGATGATGCCTGGGTGATGGATGTCTTGGATGTCTCGGGTGCCGTGGATGGTGGGGATGTCTTGGCTGTGCAAAAGAAGATGCTGAAATGGCCAATAAGGCGAAGATCAGCATGAAGAAATTTCTCATAAAATGTATTTTAGTGATAATATTGGTAGTAATATCAAATTTGTATCCGTAATGAGTTTATAGTTTAAAAAGCACTATCGGTATATTTATTTAAATGAAAGTGTGCAAATAAATTCTCAGCCTGATATCGTGGACACAGGCGGTGTGAGCTGTCATGTTTCAACGGCCAACTTCAGACTTCCCCTATCTCCCAAACATCTTATCCAATTCCTCTTTCTTAAAACTCATATAGGTAGGTTTGCCATTGGGGCTTGCATTGGGTACGGCGCAGGCAAACAAATCATTTATTAATTGCTGCATTTCTTTTTGTGCCAAGGGTGTGCCTTGCTTTATAGCCTGCTGCAGGGCAAGGGAACGTAATAATTTTTCTCTTTTTGAAAAACGTATATCAGTACTGAAATGTTTATACTGCTCCAGCATTTTTTCAACAGCAGCTTTTTCATTACCAATAACCAAATCTGCAGGTGTGCCCTGCACTACAAAACTATTGTTGCCAAATGGCTCCAGTTGATAACCAAGTAAATGCATATCTGGCAGTAACTCCAGGAGCAATACAGCATCTGCAGCAGCAAGGTCAATGGAAACAGGAAAAAGGCTTTGTTGCGTGGTCATGGGCTTACCTTCCA
>JBDSYV010000085.1:0-2997 GCA_040110925.1 Ferruginibacter sp.
AAATGGCGCAAAACAACTATTGCAGTTAATATCATTGCACTTGCCATTAGTATTCCATTAGTGCTAAGCCTTGGCCGCGAATTCATGCCGCCACTTGACGAAGGATCTATTTTATTTATGCCGGTTACTTTACCCGATGTATCTAACAGCGAAGCAAAAAGAATTTTACAGGTGCAGGATAAATTGATTAAATCAGTACCAGAAGTAAAAAATGTTTTGGGAAAAGCCGGAAGAGCAAATACAGCAACGGATAATTCTCCAATAAGCATGATTGAAACCATTGTATTATTAAAACCACAATCGGAATGGAGAGATGGTATTTCAAAGAACGATATCATTAATGAACTAAATGCAAAACTTCAGATACCGGGCGTTACCAATGGCTGGACCCAACCTATCATCAACCGTATAAATATGCTCTCAACTGGTATCCGTACTGATGTCGGTGTAAAGGTTTATGGCCAGAACCTGGATACCATTTATGCCTTTGCAGAAAAAATAAAAAAAGAATTAATGGGTATTGATGGCGTGAAAGATTTATATGTAGAACCCATTACAGGAGGAAAATATATTGACATTTCTGTAAAGCGGGATGAGATAAGCCGGTACGGTTTAACCGTTGATGATGTAAATGCTGTTGTGGAAATAGCCCTCGGTGGTATGCGGCTCACCACCACCGTTGAAGGCCGGCAGCGCTTTTCTGTAAATGCAAGATTTGGCCAGGATTTCAGGAATAATATTGATGCATTAAAACGCATACAGGTGCAAACTATGAAATACGGCCCTGTGCCTTTGGAAACTGTAGCTGATGTAAAAATTTCTGAAGGTCCGCCTATGATCAATTCTGAAAATGCCATGCTGAGGGGAACAGTTTTATTTAATGTAAGAGAAAGAGACCTTGCTGGTACTGTAAGTGATGCAAGGGAAAAATTAGATAACATGGTCACTAAATTACCGAAAGGTTATTTTATGGAATGGAGCGGCCAGTACGAAAACCTGATACGCAGCGAAAAAACTTTGAAGATGATTTTACCTGTTGTGCTGCTCATCATTTTTCTCTCTATGTATTTTGCTTTTAACTCGGCCAGGGAAGCATTCTTAAGTTTGATATCAATTCCCTTTGCATTAATTGGTGGCGCCTTTATGATTTATTTCTGGGGCGTTAATTTATCTGTTGCAGTTGCAGTTGGTTTTATTGCATTGTTCGGCCTTGCAGTAGAAACAGGAATTGTAATGGTGATCTATCTCAATGATGCTATGCAGCAACTGGTGGCCATAAAAGGAAATTCAAGAGAAACAATTACAAAAGCTGATCTCCGGGAATATGTTATAGCCGGCGCAGCAATAAGATTGCGACCAAAACTCATGACGGTAAGTGTTTCGCTCTTTGCATTGATACCCATTCTATGGAGCCATGGTGTGGGAAGTGATGTGATGAAGCCCATCGTATTGCCAATGGTTGGTGGCGTTTTAACTTCTGCGACTCATATCCTGCTGGTAACGCCGCTTATATTTTTAATGGCAAAAGAATATGAATTAAGAAAAAAAGGAAAGCTCGAATTGCCTGAAACAAAACATTAATCCATTAATTAAAAATGATGCAACGAATAATAATTTTTTCTGTGTTAGTTTATATTTCCGGTGCAATTAGTGCGCAGACAATTCTTCGCATGGATGACATTAAACCGGCAATTGAAAAAAATCATCCGACATTAAAAATGTTTGATGCAGAAGCCCGGTCAATGGATGAAGCTGCGAAAGGTGTGTATAGCTGGATGCCCCCGGAACTGGGTGCAGGGTTTTATCAAACCCCTTACGATCCTAAAAGATGGAAATACATGGATGGGCAACCGGGTATGGGTATGTTCATGATATCTGCACAACAAATGTTTCCAAATAAAAAAAGGCAAAATGCAGAATATGCTTTTATGAATGCACAATCCTCAATAGAAAAACAAAGGAAAGATGTAGCGCTAAATGAATTGTTGTACATCACAAAAAAAAATTATTACGAGTGGGTTGTTATTGAAAAAAAACTGAAGGTGCTGCAAGAGAACGATAAGCTTTTAAAATTTATGATGCAGAGTGCTGAGATTCGGTATAAGAATGGCCTTGGAAAAATAAGTGCATATTATAAAGCAAAAGCGGCACTGGCCAATGTTGAAAACATGAAACTCATGCTGGAGAATGAAATTGTTCAAAAAAGAATTGCCATCAACACGGCCATGAACAGGAATGCAAACGAACTATTCACAGTAGATACCAATTTTGTATGGCTTGATTTTAATCAACAGATGTTTGATTCTGCTGCCCTGGTAAATCAGCGAAGTGATATAAAAGTTATAGAACGAAACATAGCAGTTAATGACCTGGAAAGAAAAGCAGAGTTGGCAAAACTGAACCCGGAGTTTGGAATTAAATATGATCACATGACGGGTTGGGGACGACAGCCCCTGCAATTTTCTGTTATGCTGATGGCAAAAATTCCGCTGGCCCGGTGGTCATCAAAAATGAATAAAGCTAAAGCTGAAAGTATTGGCTGGCGAAATGAAGCACTGAAAAACCAGCAACAGATGATCATCAACGAAGCCGCTGGAATGGCCAACAGCAGTTACACAGAACTGGTTTTGAAAAGGAAACAAATGAAATTATATGAAGAGCAGATCATCCCTGCATTGCGAAGAAATTTTCAAACTATGCTGCTTGGATATGAACAGAATACGGAAGAATTGTTTGAGGTCTTTGATGCATGGGAGGCTTTAAACATGACGCAGATGGATTACCTGGACCAGCTTATGAAAGGATTGCAAATGCAGGCAGAACTTATGAAAATAATGGAAATAAAATAATTGTGATGCGAATATTTAAAATAAAAACGGGACTATTATTTTTTATTGTTTCTACATTTCTTATTGCCTGTAACACTAACAGCAATAAGCAGGCAATGATATACACTTGTCCTATGCCACAGGATTCTGTGTTCAGCAATAAACCCGG
>JBDSYV010000086.1:0-6042 GCA_040110925.1 Ferruginibacter sp.
TGTGGTTTCTTGCCTATTTACTAAGGTTGATTTCATGCAACTGCATAAGGTTTAGAACTTCATAAATTCCTTGTTCACCAGTGATGTAATATGTTGCTGAACTATGCAAATAATCCCAAGGATGCAAAGCAAGAGCTGGTAATGTCTTGCATGGGTTGTAGTGAATATAATTAAGTTTTTGCTCAAGAAATAAGGGGCCATAACAGTTTTTCCAATCAAAGGAAGGTTCAAACACTTCGTGAATTTTATAGCGTTCTTTGTCTGTTTTATTAACCCATTGTCGCATTTGATCCAATGTACTTTGGTGATTTCCCTTTTTAAGCCGTTTTACTAATTCGTAAGCCATAAACCTTTTGCCATTTCCAACAATAGTATTAATAGATTTCCCCGAATTTCTAAAAGCTATTATAGCATGTAAATGATCTGGCATAATAACATATCCAATAATATAATGGCCATTAAGTTTAAGGTTATCGAACCAATTATATACAATATCATAGCCAGGAGTTAAATTAAATAACGGTAGCCACCTTGCACAGGTTATGGTTATGAAATAAACACCATCCGTTTCTTTTATTGATCTTCTTACTGGCATCTTATTACAAGATAAAAAATTCAGCTTTACTATACAACCGCAACTTTTTCCACCGCCTACCGCAGAGTGCCTGAATGATTGTCAATGATAGGTGGGCAGTACAAGGACACTCTGCGGGGGAATTAAGTTGCGAAAACCCCGCTGGGATGGAATTCTGTTGGGCATTAGTTCCTAACATCAACTTTTAATTATAAATTTAGCTTCAGTTCCTGCCGGACAGTTGGTCAATTCCCCACCTGCAGCAGTACCTGCCTATTGCCAGTGATTTTACCGGGCCGAGACAGTCCGACAATTCAAAAAATGTATTAAATTCTAATTTATAAACAAATAAAATTATGGCACAAATTAATCCTCACATTAACTTCAACGGAAATGCCGAAGAAGCTTTTACATTTTATAAATCAGTATTTGGCGGAAAGTTCTCAAAAATTATGCGTTTCAAAGACCTATCAAGTCCTGAATTTCCAGTAGCAGAAAATGAGGCAAACAAAATAATGCACATTGCTTTGCCCATTGGCAAAAATATTTTAATGGCTAATGACGTTCCAGAAATTTTGGGAAAAACAAATGAAAACGAAAACAGGTCTAAAATATCAATTAGTGCTGAAAGCAAAGATGAAGCAGACAAATTATTTAACGAACTTTCGGCAGGAGGACAAATTGAAATGCCAATTGAAGATAGTCCTTGGGGTTCATATTTTGGTATGTTTAGAGACAAATATGGAATAGAATGGATGGTGGATTTTGACCCAAAATATAACGGACAGTTATAAACAACAAAGTTTAGTATGAAAATTACAACCGAACATAACGAGCGAATAGCCAAAATGACATTTGCCTCTGTATATCCACTTTACATTTCAAAAGTGGTAAGAAAAGGTAGAACAATTGAAGAATTACACCAAGTCATAGAATGGTTAACAGGATTTGACGATAAAAAACTGCAAGAACTTATTGAAGAGAAGGCAACTTTTGAAACATTTTTCAACAAAGCAGAATTGAACCCCAATGCTCAATTAATAACAGGTGTAATTTGTGGTTACAGAATTGAAGAGATTGATAATCCATTGACAAAACAAACAAGGTATTTGGATAAGTTAGTGGACGAATTAGCCAATGGAAGAAAGATGGAAAGGATTTTAAGAACGTAAAAAACAACTACCGCCAACATAAGTACTACTGCAAGGGCTGGACAGAAGAACAATCATCGGCAGTTCATATCCAAGCTATGTATTCGGCTGACGGTAGCTGCCGTTGTTTAGTGCCTGCCTACCGGACAGGCAGGTTTTTCACCAACAACTTTGGTCAGTAGGAGAGCTCCATCCAATGAGTGACAAGACTAAATTCCGCAGCATTTGGTGTTCCTGTGCGGTAGGCAGGCACCAACAAGGGCTCTCAAATGGTTGCAGATTGGACATTAATAGAAACGGAAGACATTTCCCAGCAACGTCTTGTTTCCTAGCAACCTCTCTCCAAAGGTTTGTGAGTAAGCCCAGGACTTTGTGTACTACGGAGCCAGATCTTTTTACTAAATAACGGAACGTCCTGTTTCTCAGCAACGTCTCTCCAAAGGATTGTGAATGGGTTGAGGACGTTGTGTACTACGGAGCCAGATCTTTTTATTAAATAACGCAACGTCCTCATCTTGCGCACCAGGCTGGAGGAGAGACGGTGGTTGGAAGAAGAAGCCCGGCGCTGCGGACCGGGCTCTATACGTTTTGACCTTACCGTGCTTTTTTCTTTGGATCTGCTTTCTTCTGTGCTGAACTTTTCTTTTGAGTAGGCTTATTCTTCCTGGGTTCCGCTTTCTTTTTAGGCATAATATAAAATTTAAGATTAGTGAATTATTTAATCATGGCTGCAAAATAGTTCTTCCCGTTATTCTTTGTTGTTCTTTCAGAAGCGGCAACTGTACAGCCAGGCTATAATTAAACAAAGATATGCCTATAAAGGTAAATACCTTATTTGACCAGTGTCAGTGCCAGGGTATATTGTAAACCTTTTCACTTAGTTTTTAGTGTTCTAAATAAGCATTAGCTATGAGGTGAGTCCTTTCCATCAACAACATACTACTCCTGGCTCTCCATAGGTTAGAAAAATTCCTCATTATTTTTAGCGTTTATCGGTGTATTTTTAAGCATTCCTTATGCCCTGACTTATCCATTAAAAACCAGTAGGCGGCAACCGCAAACAGGATAGGATCTTAATAAAACATATTTTATGGAAGAAAAAATTTTTAAAGCCTCCAGGGTTTCAGAAGGGAATATGATGTTTCCGGCCGAAATTCATATTGAAGAAACAGAGATCATGCTAAAGATCCCGGGGTTTTTTAGTGGGAAATCAAGACATATTATTTATCAACAGATCGAAGCTGTGAATATTGATACGCCCATGATCGGTTATTCAACGATAACGTTTGTGGTTGGTGGTGAAAAAATAGTTGGACATGGGTTTACAAAAACTGAGGTGAGGGAAATAAAGGAAATATGTACTGCAAAAATTGCTGCAAGCAGCCCCCAGGGTCAAAGGGAATTTATTACAACTGCGATTTCGTCAACAGCAGGTACGGGTAAAACTGCTAATCAACTTAGTGTTGCAGATGAATTGACAAAATTGAAAGCATTGCAGGACGCCGGCGTGCTTACCCAGGATGAATTCAATGTGCAAAAAACGAAACTGTTAAACCAATAATGAGATGTAGCCGCCGCTGGAGGATTTTTGCAACGTATTTCCCAGCATTGTCTCTCTAAAGGTTCGTGAGTGAGCCGAGGACGTTGCGTACTTCGCAAGCAAAGTTCTTTTCCTAAATAACGCAACGTCCTCCGCTTGCGCACCAGGCTGGTGGAGAGACGTTGCTTCGAAGTAAAAAATGAAAATCCAAACTTAACCGGGCTGAAGGAATGGGCTTCAAAAAACTTTAAAAATTAAAAAATGGAAATTCAACTAATTATTTTCGGACTTTATTTATTTCTTGCAGTGTTTCTTGCCGGCAATATGACCACGCTTCAATTTCAGCATTACGGCATTTACCATTTTGTGGCCAGGGACAACTTTAAAAACTATATGGCTGCTAATAATAAATCTGCTTTAGTACCTTCCATACTTCCTGCATTAATATTGCTAATTACAAATATTGTTTTAATTTTCTTTCGACCGGATTTTTTTTCACTTGCTGAAGTACTTTTTTGTTTCGCATTAAACCTGGTTGCCCTAATTTCTACTTTTGTGTGGCAAAGAAAGCTTCAGTCACAAATGGCATTAGAGGGGTATAATGACAACAAAATAAATAAGCTAATCTCTACTAACTATATTAGAACAATCATATTTTTAATACAGGCAATAATTGCCATAACTATTGTATTAAATGCATTAAGTAAAATTAAAAGCAGATAAACAAGGAGGCCCATTTATTTATAATTAGCGTAATTATTATCTACACGAAAATCATGTAAGGGCTGGCTTTGTTTATGAGCCAGAAGAATAGTTTTATGGAAGTGGAATTGATTATTATACAACTAATGAAAAGGGTTACTGGCATTATTTTTCTGAATTACTATTTTATTCTACTTTGTAAAATAGCTGCTTAAATAACGAACAGGCACAGGTCTGGAAACTTGCGCCAGAAAAATATGCATTATATAATTTACTACTTGGCTACGAATTTAAAAACCTTGTTTCGTGTGACTTGAGCCAAGGCGGTGAATCTCCCATTTCTTGTCCTCGTTTGTAACAACTTGAAAATCGTAGGATACAAATACAAGTACTCACCAGCAAAAAACTATTTCATCTTTTCCATGAGCTGGTGCACTTCTTTTGTCAGTTCATCAATTTGCTTTTGTTGATCTTCTATGATCGCCTGTTGTTTCGAGACTATTGCCGGCATTTCACTTTGTCCAACTTGTTTTTTTATATCGTCAATAATTTTCTGTTGTTCCTGCATCGCTTTTACAAGCGGCACTACAAACTGTGAGTAAGAAAGCCCGTAAGTTTCTTTATCATTTTTCGGAGTAACGACACCGTCAAATTCATAACCACTTTCTTTTGCAGCCTTCTCCACTTCCTGGGCAATAAAACCATTGTGACGGATCTTTTCTGATTCACTATAATCAATGGAAGCCGCAAACTTTGCATCTTTATTGGTTTTGCCTGTTACAAACTCCTCGTACTTTTTCGTTTGAAAATTGTAAACGATGGGCCTCAACCTCATAATAAAATCAAGACCTTTAACATGCTCCGAAATATTTGTTTTAAATCTTCCGTCAGATGGATAGCTGTATGCCACCTGGCCTTCAATAACGGTTACAGAAGCATTTCCCAGGCGTATTTTATTGCTTGAATTTACTACTGCGTTATAACCTATTGCGGTAGCATTTACAAATGTACCCGTTGACACATCTGCATTATAACCAAGGGCAGTATTAAAATATCCGCTTGTGTTTGAGTAGAGTGCGTAACTACCACTTGCCGTATTATAACTGCCTATTGTGTTTAAATAGAGGCCCCCAGTACCACTTGCTGAATTATAAAACCCTGTTGTGTTTGCATTAAGGGCATAGTAGCCGGTTGCAGTGTTATTATGGCCTGTTCGATTTGCATTAATTGCGTAATAACCGATTCCTGTATTATTATATCCTGAAATGTTATGATAGAGTGCTGAAGAACCGGTTGCTGTATTATCATATCCAGTATTGTTTACATAGAGCGCCCCATAACCGTCTGCGGTATTATCATATCCAGTACTGTTCCGATTAAGTGATTCAACTCCGGTTGCTGTATTAGTAGAACCTGTTGTGTTATACTGGAGAGAGAAATAACCGGTTGCTGTATTATTATTTCCTGTTTTGTTTTCAGCGAGAGCGTTAGAGCCAGTTGCTGTATTATAAGATCCCGATGTGTTTGAATAAAGTGCATCAGCACCATTTGCTGTATTATTATATCCTAATGTGCTATAATAGAGTGCCTGAAAACCATTTGCTGTATTATAATTTCCTTGTGTGTTAGAATAGAGAGCCTCATAGCCATTTGCTGTATTAAAATAACCTGCTGTGTTATAATAGAGCGCCGAAGAACCAGTTGCTGTATTATCACTTCCTGTTGTGTTTAAATCAAGCGCCTGATAGCCAATTGCTGTGTTACCATTTCCTGTAGTGTTTGAAGCTAAAGTTTTAAAACCGAAAGTTGTATTTTTTAAGGCCGAATCTATTAACCCGGATCGTTGGTTTTTCATTCTGAATACCAGGGGTTGCGCATCTGTAGTACCAATAAAATCTGTAGACGGGTTGGTGCCTGCGTTGCCATTCAACATCCATACTGCGGAACTGCCACTACCAGCGGCACCAAAGGTTCCATTGCCTCTCAACACGTCTGCAACATTGCCGGTAAATTTTAAACTGGATACAACTCCATTTCCATCGTGTTGTAAAATGCCGCTGCCGGCAACCTCAACA
>JBDSYV010000087.1:0-4930 GCA_040110925.1 Ferruginibacter sp.
CTTTTCCAACTAGTGATGCGGGAATATTTCCAATTTTTGTAAAAATTGATCCCTTGACCAGTTCATTGGAATTCTCCAGCAGCTCTTTTTTATAAATAGCAGGAAGAACAAGTCCTATTGGTATGCCATTAATATCCTTGAGGTCTATGGAACAATTGTAACGGGACTTAGAAATAATATCAATTGATACGCCGAAGGAATTGGCTCGAAATATTTTCTCGAACCAGGCTTTGTCTGACATTGAGAAATAAACCTCGCCATTGGAGTTTATTTGAATACCAAATAAAACTTCCTTAGGCATCTCTGAAATTATTTTTTGGGTATTAGCACAGTAGTTACCGTCCCTTCCGTCAACAAATCGAGATTTGTTTTGTCCAGGAGAAATAAAATTCAAAAAAATAAGGGTCGTAATTATTAAAATTTTTGGAATGCCCATTTGTGACTACATATTGATTAAAGGTTTGCCCAACGCTATGATTACCTCACCAAATAGAAATTGTGTTAATAATATTAAACATCTCTCATATCGCAACTACATCAAACAACAAATGAGATTTTTGGCAAACCCGGTATTTTAACTTCTAACACCGGACAATTCACCGCTCTCATTTTTCACCTCCTCAAAAAACCCAGCTCATACACCATCGGTTGCAATTTTTCAGTAAGTGTTTTATAAGCTTCTTCAAATGGTTTAAAAGATACGGGTGCAAAATCGCCGCTGCTGTTGCGGGCCTGTAATGCTTTGCGTACCTGGTACCATCCCACATCAGGACGGTTTAGTTTTAATTCTTCCCTAACGCTGTGTACATCTGTATGTGCAAAATATGCCTGCCATAATTTTTTACCTTCTGCTAAAACCTGTTGTACTTCTGTGCTGAATGTTTTGCCTGCCATATACCTTACCATAAAATCACTTTCAAACCTGTCAGGTGCATTTACTTCTTCTTCTGTAAAAGGGATAAAATGATTTACGATGCTCCATTGTTTATTGTTCCATTCGAGGTTGTTGGCACTAGCGGTTCGTTGGCTTCGATTAAATAACATCCATATTAAACAATCATTCTTAAACTCCTCTGTTATTGGCTCGGTAGGTTGTAAAAACTGGTCTCTGTCATTTAACCAAGTTGGTACATAGAGCCGGCGAATAGAAAAGACTATAGCAGCTTGCCATAGGTTTTCTGAGTTTATATAAAAGCCGTGGCCATCTCCCCAAACAGATGAAAAAATTACTGTTTGTTGTTCAGCATGTTGAAAATCGTTATTCTGACACCACATATATGCAATGGCGTCATCAGACCATTGGTTTAAACTCTTAGATTTTATATACGGAGAAATAGTGTTTTTTAAAGGAATTGCGAGATGCTTATTAGGTTTTGGACGTTTTATCCAAACGTTTAGAAAACTGCTATTGGGTAAATTATAAAACAGTTTTTCTCCAATTGGATTTACATTTTTGTCAAAAACTTCGACTCTTACTTCTTCTATATTACTCTTTCTACTTTTGCTGGTTTCCCAAATTAAAAATCCAATTGGAAACTTTCCACTCATTCCTTCAAACGCTTTATTATGTACCACAAAGCCATCTAAAAAAACTGCATTCCAAATCAGTCGAAATCTTTCAAAATTCGGAGCATTGACATATTTCATCGTACTGAACATAGCTATGGTAGCAGTTGGAATTTCTAAAGCAACTCTTGCAATAAATTGTGTAAATAATTCATTAGTTGCTTTACCATATTCCTGCATGAAGTTTGCAATTTTAGTTTTTGCAACACCGGTTTTGTTTTTTACGTCTTTGCTATCAATAGCCAGATTGTTTCTATTGGCTGCTTCAGCATAAGGCGGATTAATCAATACCAAAATCTTCTTTCCATCTTTAATGGCCTGTTGTAAACCAGTAGGTATTTTATTCGTAAGGCTGTAATCTATTTGCCCATCATGTGTTATATCGTCATTCAAATAATCATATTGAAACCTTGTAGCGGCCACGCAGGTCTTTGTGGCTTTCATAACATCCACATCAGCCTGGTCAAGAGTACTCATGTAAATATTGCGGGGGTTACTATGTTTTACTTCAAGGTTGCCTACGCCGCAGCACATATCCCATACAATATATTTTTCCTGCCAGTTGTTGCCAAGTGTTTCGGCAAGTTTATCATAAGCCTTATCTACCACTGCAAGCGGTGTATAAAAAGCGCCTTTAAAACTTCGTTCATCTAATGGTATCAGGCTGTCCCTGCGTTCCAATAAATAATTTCTATACTCCTGTTTTGGTGGCCGGTGGTAAATCGCCCAGAACTGCCGGTAGCCTTCTTTGTTTCCCAATTCATAAATATGTCCACTTAGGCTAAATACCGGTGCATTGTTTTTATGCAATAATTCGGCAGGCAAATTTGCATGAGTGCTAACATTTCCATCACTCATAATATCGGCAAAAAACAATAAGGCATATTCTTCTGCTGCAACGCCTTTTATTTCTTTTCCGATCATCAGCACCCATTTATCAAAAACCTGTTTCAGATTGTCAGGCGTTATTTGTGTACGGATAATATCGCCGCTTTTAATAGCATTTTTTATGGTGCTGATAAATTCATCTTCGTGGGTTTCTATTTTAAAACTTACTAAATAGGTACCGATGTATGCTGACACAACATCCAATGCTTCCTGTGTATAGCCGCTTGCATTCTTACCCCATTTTATAGGTTGCTTCTTGTCATTTAAAAGAGGGAGGGCATCAACCGTTTTCATAATGGCAGCCTTGCGGGTATCTATCACACAAAGAAAAGGCGGAACCTCTTCACCTTTATTTATGGCCTGTTGCACATAATGCAGCAACTGCGTAAACATCTGTTAGGTGCTATGCCGGTATCCGTCTTTAGCTTCAAACCATATTTCCTTAGTTTGTATATCGTAAAGGTTTTTGGAATAGTCTTTTAAACCCAATGCTTTTATATAAGCATCCTTTACGTCTTCTTCGCTACCGGCTTGTTGTAATTTCTCATAAAGCCTCATGTACTGTTCTGTTTAATTGGTTGCAAAACTTGTAGGTGTTGAATTTATCTGAATGCTATGATCGCCGCCGTAGTGTATGATCTTTTCTAATTCTTTATGGTACTGTTGAATGGCGTAAATACTCATGAGCAGGGTTGTGCAGTAAAAATAAAGGAAAAAATGATGATGTCGGAATTTATAAGGTTGATGTTATTTCAGTTGTTGTAAAATAATGTATTACAAAAAAGCAAAAACATAAAAAAACCGGCCATAACAGCCGGTTTTTTGTTAAGCAGGCACTACAGTACCGTCAGTGTTCCGGTGTAGAAACTCTGGGCTATTTCTTTGCCGTCTTCAGAAATAAAACCCAGGTAAGTTTCTACCTGCTTGCCGGTAAAGATGGAAGCATCCATGTCATCCAGCAAGGCAGAACGGGCTGCACTACCTGTGGTGTAAAGCGCCGCATTGTCTGCAGGGCAATACACTACAAGGATGGCTTTGTCCGTAGGCAGCGCACGGCCCACGCCGCTATTGTCTACCCAGCTAAAGCGTACAATACCTGCAGGCTGTGCCGCTGAGGCCGGGTTGCCGCCATTGGGCAGGTCGCCTCGGCTCACCAGCACACGGCTGTAATCAATCGTATAGGCAGGATATACTCCTGTTATACAATTTTTTAGCGTATAAGCCTGGGCGTTGTTTGTTCCAGTCATACGCACCGCATTGTTGCGAAAACTGATCATGAACAGCCCGGCCATTGTTTGCACAAACTTTATGGCAAGGGCAAACTTTGCCTGTTGCTGCAGTTGTGCTTCGCTGGAACGCCTTGTGCGGCGGGCAGGCTGGCTGCGCATATAGTCTATGCCTTTCCAGCTGCCACCGATTACCGTGCCTACGGTACCGGAAAATCCGCCAAGAATTCCTTTTGAGATTTTTCCCATTTTATTTGTTTTAATGGGTGAGGAAAAAGGGTTTCACCAAGTGGTATACGCATTTGGCTTGATAAAAAAACGACCGGCTTTTTAGTTTAAGTATGCAGCAAAAACGGGAAAATATTTTTTACGTATAAACCGGTAAAACATTTCGCCAAATGACGGGCAATGTCGTGCCTTGACGGATTCAGGATATGGTAAAATATATAAAAAACAGCCGGGGATACCTGTTGCAGCAGGGTTTCAGCGTTTTTACGGCTTCCATTAATTTTAAGTGTTATTCGGGAGTTCTTCGGGTCATGTTCGGGTCTTATTCGGGTCATGTTCGCAAATTTGCGAAGAAGAGTAAAAGAAAACCCGAACAAAACACGAGGAAAACTACCAGTTTAGGGTATTGACAGAAAATAAAGCCTTTATTATTTTAGCATCGCAATTATAATCCTAATCCCACCTAAATTTTTTCTATGCCATCAATAAATAAAGCGGCAGGTAAGAAGAAAACAATACAGAAAAAGCCTGCCCCCGCACCTGCAAAAATTCCGTCTGCAAAAGAGTTGTTTGCCTTAAGATGGATCTCCGAAACTGAACTGCTGGAGCTATTGGGCATCAGCGACCGTACACTGCTCCGCTACCGTGAACAAAAATTATTGTATGCCTATAGTTTTGGCAGGTGTAATTTTTATTCGATTGATGAAATTGATGAAATGCTGAGGAAGCGAAGGAAGTGATGGGGGTTTAGTGGCGCCGGTAGTGCTCTTCCAAGCACCGTCTCTCCTCCAGCCGGTGTGCAAGCTGAGGACGTTGCGTTATTTAGGAAAAAGATCGGGCTCCGTAGAACGCAACGTCCTCGGCACACTCACATTCCTTTGGAGAGACGTTGCTGGGAAAAAGTTCTAAACTTTATGCAGTTGCATGAAATCAACCTTAGTAAATAGGCAAGAAACCGCAGAGTGCCTGTAAAATTTATTGTTGCCGAATGATTTTTGAAGGACACTCTGCGGGGAAAGAAG
>JBDSYV010000088.1:0-8137 GCA_040110925.1 Ferruginibacter sp.
ACTGGATTACAAATGGCAATAGCGCAAGTGTTTATTTGGTTATTGCTCAAACAGATGTTACTAAAGGAAGCCGCGGTATAAATGCATTTATTGTAGAAAAAAAATGGGATGGGGTTGCCATTGGAGCCAAGGAAAATAAATTAGGTATCAGGGGAAGTGATACACATAGTATTTTATTTACGGATGTAAAAGTGCCTAAGGAAAACCGGATTGGCCCGGATGGTTTTGGTTTTAAATTTGCCATGAAGACCCTTGCAGGTGGCCGCATAGGCATAGCGTCACAGGCGCTTGGTATTGCAAGCGGCGCATATGAGCTTGCCCTTGCCTATAGCAAACAACGCCAGGCATTTGGTACAGAAATAATGAACCACCAGATAATACAATTTAAACTGGCAGACATGGCCACCCGTATTGAAGCCAGCCGCATGCTTTGCCTAAAAGCTGCCTGGGAAAAAGACGAAAAAATGGATTACACTTTAAGCAGCTCGATAGCAAAAGTGTTTAGCAGCGAAACCGCTATGTGGACGGCTACAGAGGCAGTGCAAATTCATGGTGGATATGGTTTTGTAAAAGAATATCATGTGGAACGCATGATGCGTGACGCCAAGATTACTCAGATTTATGAAGGCACCAGCGAAGTGCAGCGGATTGTTATCAGCAGGACGATTCTTAAGTGATGAGGGGAATGGTGAATAGTGAAAGGCGGGACCTTTTATCAATTATCCATTATTCCATTATCAATTATCCATTAACTCATTATCTATTATTACCTACACCTATTATACTCATCAATAATATTCATCAGTGTTTCGATGCGCTTTTCTGAATTGAAAGAAATTTTAGCGTAGAAATATCCCTTATCCTTCCGCTTAATTTTTTCTGCAAGCGTAGGGCAATCTTTTACATAATCACTCATTTTGTCTTCAAAATTGGGAGTGAGGTGGCGACCCTCTACATTCCATGCCTGGTATGGATCTTGACCCGGAAGTGATACATAATAACTGTATTGATCCTCCACCTGAGTTGAATTACCATAACGGCTGCTGGTATTTCGGGTTCTTTGTTCGTATAATTCATATAAATGAATTCTTGAGTCATCTTTTGTAAGCCGTTTTACAAACAGCATCTGGTCTCTCGACCATGATCCCTGGTCAATTAATTTTGGTTCATAATAATTTCCCCGCACCCTGATGGCTTTTACATCCGTAACATTCAACTTCTTTTTATCTTTCCCGTTTTCTGAAAACTGGATATAATTTGTGTTGTTAAAGGAGTTATCCAGCGTAGTGCTAAGCTGCCCATTCATCTCTGTTCCGTCTTTTAAATACACAGTGCTGTTTATGTTCCGCATATTATTTACAGTATTAAAGACAGGGCCACCACAAGAGGCTAAAGCAAGGGTAAATATTAAGCTGGCTAGAAGTTTTATCGTAACATTCATAAATTAAATTTCATGCAATTTCCGCAATTAATCAATTTTGCACTAAATATTACAATTCTTTTAATCTTACTTTCACATTCTCATGGCTTTTATAACAGATAATTACCAAAGGATATCCACCCGCTTAAAAGCGGCGCATGTAGAACTGGTAGCCGTTTCCAAAATAAGAACCGAAGCAGAAATCCTGCAGGCCTACAATGAAGGCATAAAAGATTTTGGCGAAAATTATGTACAGGAAATTGTGAGTAAAGTAGAAGCACTTCCTAAAGATATCCGCTGGCATTTTATTGGACACCTGCAAAGCAATAAATTAAAATTCATTGCCCCCTTTATTTACATGATACAAGGCGTGGATAGTTTTAAATTATTGAAGGAAATAAACAAAGAAGGCGAAAAAAATAACCGGGTCATTAATTGTCTTTTACAAATTCATATTGCAGGTGAGGAAACAAAATTTGGATTAGATGAAGATGAACTGGATGACATTATTGGGAATGCAGAATTAAAAAGTTTGAGAAATATAAAAATATGTGGCTTGATGGGAATGGCTTCTTTTAGTGATGATGAAGAAACTGTCATCAACGAATTCAGTTATTTAAAATCATTGTTTAATAGTTATAGTCACCTGTCAACTAATAACTGTCAACTTACAACGCTTTCTATGGGTATGAGCGGCGATTATGAATTGGCTATTAAAGAAGGCAGTAATATGGTAAGGATAGGCAGCCTGCTTTTTGGAAACAGGCCAGTTAAAATTTAGAGGCTGCCCACAGTTATAGCTTGAAGCATCATTGTATGTCCCACGGCGTTGTTTCCGGGTGAGCCACCCCTAAGGGTGACTCACCCTATCAACAGACCAGCCGAAGTATGATTTGTTAAAATTCTTTACGATAGTATGTATTCAGAGGTAGATAGCGTCTTAAAGCTGAATTTTTAAAATAACTTTATCCCAATTCCTAAAACATGGTAACGCATACAGACAACGAATCAGAAAGAAAAAAGAAAGCATTGATGTACACTGCAATAATTTGTGGCGGCATTTTGCTTTTGTTTATCCTGATAAGTTGGAAAGTGATGCCGGTAAGTGATCCTGTGGTGCAGGATTTAATGGAAATTAATCTTGGTAATAATGAAGAAGGATTTGGCGAGGTGCAACCATTGATTAAAGGCGAAAAGTCTCCATCACAGGAAGCTGTAATACTTCCAAAACCTGCTGCAGCAAAAGCCAACGAAGAAGAAAAAGTTACCCCAGATGATAATGCAGAAGCAGATGCTGCCGCGGTAAACAAACCCATTAAATCTTCTCCCAAAATAAAAAAAGAAACAGTAACAGTACCCGTAATAGCACCTGCACCTAAGCCACAAAAGCCAAAGATTACCTACAACGGTCCGGGCAATGGTAATGGCAATGGCGCCACAGAAGATAATGGCTATAAATACCAGGGCAATAATCCCAATGGCAAAGGCGATGCAGGCGACCCAAGCGGGCATCCTGATTCGTATGGTAATACGCCGGGCGGTAAAATTGGTGGCCCAAGAGTAACGAGTGGCAATAGAAAAATCATACGTTACTATTCATTCACAGGCGAACTTCCCAAGGCAACTATTTATGCCATCATAAATGTGGCCCCATCTGGCAGCGGTACATTTCTTGGCTTTGATAAGGGCTCCACAAGCCGTAGCCAGGCCTATGCAGATGCTATAAGCAATTACCTGCGAAATATGCTTTTTGATAAAGCAGCCGACCAGTCGAGGGTTACGGTGCAGTTTAATTTTAATGTGAATTAAACGGGTACTGTTTGTACAAAATCTCCATGCTTCTCTACTTTTACTTCATCTTTGCAAAAAAATATTTGAATGGTTAATTGTTCAATTATTACTATTGGTGATGAGCTATTGATAGGCCAGGTAATAGATACCAATAGTGCATGGATGGCCCAGCAATTAAACAAAGTTGGCATCCCTGTTTTACGTCGGGTTGCGGTAGGCGATAATGCTGATGAAATCTGGAGAGCGCTTGAAGAAGAAAGTAAACATGCAGAAATTATAATGCTTACGGGTGGACTAGGGCCCACAGCCGATGATATAACCAAGCCCCTGCTTTGCAAATATTTTGGCGGAAGAATGATTGTGAATGAAGATGTGCTCACTCATGTTACACATCTATTTGAAAAGATTTTTAAAAGGCCGCTGACAGATGTAAACCGCAAACAGGCCGAGGTGCCAGATTGTTGTTCTGTTATTCCAAATCATCGTGGCTCTGCACCGGGAATGTTATTTGAAAAGGAAAGTACAATATTCATCAGCCTGCCGGGTGTGCCGCATGAAATGAAAGGCATTATGGAAACAAGTGTATTGCCAATGCTTGCAAAGAAATACAATCTGCCTCCTATCCAACACCGCACCTTACTTACTGCTGGTATTGGCGAAAGTATGCTGGCAGCAATGATAAAAGATTTTGAACAGAACCTGCCTCCCCACATTTCTCTTGCATATCTCCCAAATTTCGGAATGGTTCGCCTCCGGCTCAGCACAAACGTTAGCAGTGATGGCGGAGTTAATGAAATTGATGAATTATTTACAGGACTGCAATCTGAGGTAAAAGAATTTCTTGTAACAAATTTTGATGAACCAATGCAGGAAGTGATTGGTAAATTATTATCCAAACACAAAAAAACTATTACCACCGCTGAAAGCTGTTCCGGTGGATTTATATCGCATTTATTGACAACTATACCAGGTTCTTCTTCATTTTTTAATGGTAGTGTAATTTCTTACTCTAATAAAACAAAGCAGGATTTGCTGTTTGTAAAAGAATCAACATTGAAAGAATTTGGTGCTGTAAGTGAAGAAGTAGTAAAAGAAATGATAACAGGCATACTCAAACAAATCCCTTCAGATTATGCTATTGCTGTTTCAGGAATTATGGGTCCCGGAGGTGGAAGTGAAGAAAAGCCAGTGGGTACAGTTTGGATAGCAGTGGGAAACCATGAGAATATTCAAACCCAAAAAGTACTTTTTCGTTTTGAGAGAAACCGGAATATTGAATTGACTGCCGTACATGCACTGAATATGGTGCGGAAGTTTATGCTGGAGAATTGAGCTTTTTAAGGGTATTGCATTGTAGGCCAGAGCCCCATGCTTTATCGAAATTTTAAGATACGCTGCACTAACAGAAAGAAGAATCTGGCATTCACGTTGGGCATCCTGGTTAAGCGGTATTAGACTTTTTTTTCCTTCAAATAAAAATTTTGTAAATTTAATGATGCAAATAGAACTTAGAGAGCCTGCTGTAGCATATAGCAAACGCAAATATTCAATAGAAGAATATCTGGAAATAGAAAATGTAGAAACAGAGAAGCATGAATATTACCAGGGAGAAATTTTTGCAATGTCAGGCCCAAAAGTGAATCACAATATCATTGCAGGAAATGTTTTTGTTGCATTAGCAAATAAACTAAAAGGAAAACCTTGCAGGCCATTCAACAGCGATCAACGAATCCATATAGAAAAAAATACGCTCTTTACCTACCCTGATATTTCTGTTATTTGCGGCGATCCGGTTACCAGGAATAATGACGAGTGGAATATTCTTAACCCTACGGTAATTATAGAAATTTTATCGCCCTCTACAAAGAACTATGACCGTGGTGAAAAGTTTAAATTATATAGGGACATAGCATCCCTGAAAGAATATATCCTCATTGATTCTGTTACTATAAATGCAGAAGCATTTCACATAAACGACCATGGAAATTGGGAACTGCAGGAATATAAATTTATGGCGCAAAATCTTGCTTTTATTTCTTTGCAAATCTCCATTGAACTTGAGGAAATTTATGAAGGGGTGAAGATGGAGTAACAGCGGCGGCCTAAATTATTTTTGCAAAAAAACCTCCTTTGTTCCGAGCTACCGGATTAATAGCATAATCGTTGCCTTGTAATCACTTTATCTTTTGTAGCAGCAGGGCTATTAAAACAAATCCCATCCCATATGCTATTGCCGTTTCAGGAATTATGGGCCCCGGTGGTGGATGCGAAGATAAGCCTGTGGGTACAGTATGGATTGCTGTGGGCAGCCATGAAAATATTCAAACCCAAAAAGTGCATTTTCATTTTGAGAGAAACAGGAATGTTGAACTTATGCTGTATATGCATTGAATATGCTGAGGAAGTTTATTTTGAAGGAAGTGTGAAATATAAAAGTTAGTTTTATTTAGTATTGAATTTAGAGGCTCCACAGTTCCTGAATTGTTTTTTTCATTGACACTTTGTTGAAGAACCACCTGGAAAGAATCTTTCAATTCCTTACTGGTATTAACTTTGTTTACTGATGTGGGTCTGCTGGTACAGCAACTTATAAACAAAACTACTATAAGAAATAAATTAAGCATTGGTACTAATTTCAAATTATTAAAAGGGATATCGGGGTTTTACAGTTCCTACTCCCACTAAGGTATTTTTTGCAAGTCTGTATGCAGTTATATTTAACGGTAAAAGGAACTCTTCAAGAAGCACTTCACCGGGATGTATATTTTTAAGCTTTGCCATTTTTCTCTTATTTAATGATAGTCAATTATTAAAACTTAAAAAGCGTTACCACTATTCCATTAAAAAATTATTCTCTTCGATGCTATTTAGTGTAGAGTTTGGCACTATTTGTTTTCAAATATTCCTTGATTTGCTCAAAGTTCATATTAGCCAATTCTAATGATATTTTGTCCTTGATGACTCTAAAGGTTTTGACGGTGTCAAACTCTTTTTCTTTACCTGTTTTTTTAGTTTCAGTCTTCATATTCTATAATTTCTTTTGGTGAACGTATTTCTAATGCTTGATAATTTGAACGAATGTTGATTGAGTTATAACCACGAATTCTGTACACATTGACGATGTGCTTAAAATTCCAACTAACTAAAATATCTACCTTGTAAATTGTTGCAGTTGCAATGTGAATGCAGTCGTCAAAACTTGTTTGTCCCACAACTTTTTCCGATACATATTTAGAAGCAAGTGTCAATATTTCGTCTGTTACCAATACTCTTTCGATATTCGCCTTTGACAGATTTTTAAAATTCTCTTTGACATTTTCGGGTGCATTTAATAATTCAGTTTCTTTCAAGTCTGAGAATACACAAATAACTTGCCCCAATCTGACTCTCTCAAACAGTTGTAGTGTCACTTCATCAAATTCCTTGTCAAACGCACCACCAAATACAGAAGTATCGAAATAAAATCTTTGCATTTTGTGAAATTATATATTCTGCTGTAAAGTTAATTGGTCACTTATCTTGTTAGCTTGTTTTTCACGAATCAATTACAAATTAACTATAATTCATTTATCAGCTTAAACACAATAAAGACGAGACCAATTCTGCCTTTCATTTATATCATTGAGATTCCAGCTCTGAGATTCAGAAATCATCCCTCCCACATCGTACATCTTTCTTACATTTGCCCCTATAATTAACCTATTCTATCATTTATATGCAGCCATATGAGTTTAGTTGACCTGGTAATGCCAAAACTTGGCGAAAGTATAATGGAAGCTACCATTCTTAAATGGCATAAAAGCCCTGGTGATGCTGTAGCACAAGATGAAACCCTGCTGGATATTGCCACTGATAAGGTGGATAGCGAAGTGCCTTCTACCGCAGAAGGAACGCTTGCAGAAATACTTTTTAAAGAAAATGATGTTGTTCCAATTGGAGCGGTTATAGCCCGCATTAAAACAAATACTGCTGAAGGGGTAAATACGCCTAACCCACCCAAACAAGAATACGAGGAAGCAAAGGTTCTGGAAGAAATACCTTACCAGCCAGCCGCCGCAACGGCAAGCATACCAAACGCAAACAATGGCATCAGGTTTTATTCTCCGCTTGTATTAAACATCGCCCAGAGTGAAGGCATTTCCATGAGCGAACTTGAAAACATTCCCGGCACCGGCCAGGATGGAAGAGTCAGTAAAAAAGATATTCTTGCCTTTGTAGCAAACCGTGGTAACCAACCTGCAACAGCCCCGCAATCTGCACAAAAAAATGAACAGGTTACAGTGATAAGCCAACAACCAAGGGCGGAAGAAAACCAGGTGCCTGTTGTGTACCAGGGCAATGTAGAAGTGATAGAGATGGACCGTATGCGAAAGCTTATTGCAAAGCATATGGTGGACAGCGTACATACCAGTGCACACGTTACCAGCTTTGCAGAATGTGATGTTACTGGCCTGGTGCAGTGGAGAGAAAGAGTGAAAAAAGAATTTGAAAGACGTGAAGGAGAAAAAATTACTTACACGCCATTGTTTATAGAAGCCATTGTAAAATGCATAAAGAAATATCCATGGCTTAGCAGTTCAATAGAAGGCGATAAGATCATTGTAAAAAAAGATTTGAATATTGGTATGGCAACGGCTCTGCCAAATGGCAACCTGATCGTGCCTGTTATAAAAAATGCTGACCAGTTAAATCTTGTGGGTCTTACCAAACAAGTAAACAACCTTGCCCATGCTGCCAGAACGGGTAAATTAAGACCTGATGATACTAATGGTGGCACCTTCACGCTGACTAATGTAGGCACATTCGGATCCATCATGGGTACGCCTATCATCAATCAACCACAGGTGGCCATTATGGCTGTTGGCGCTATAAAAAAACGCCCCATGGTAATAGAAACGTCTCAAGGCGATAGTATTGCCATCAGGC
>JBDSYV010000089.1:0-6530 GCA_040110925.1 Ferruginibacter sp.
GCCTGGCACTGGGATGGTGGCATTAACCATATTGAGGTGCAGCCTCTCTCTCCTATCACTGCTAAAAATGAAATGGCAGCCAACCTGGATACTGTTCTATTTATTTTAAAAAAAGATACTGCTTATCGCAGAATGTTTAAGGCTGCTTTCGGCGATGCAAACATTAATAGCCAGCGAATGCTAAAAGCGCTGGCACAATTTACAGGCAGCCTTATTTCTGCAAACAGCAAATATGATATGGTAAAAAGAGGTGAGGCAAGTTTTAATGCATATGAAGAAAGAGGTTATGAGGTATTTAAAAAAAATTGCGAAACCTGTCATAGGGAACCTTTGTTTACCGACAACAGTTTTAGAAATAACGGGCTGAACCTAAACCGGTTTGCTGATATCGGCAGGCAACAAATTACATTGCTCAGTAGTGATTCATTAAAGTTTAAAGTGCCTACACTGAGGAATGCATCCTTGAGTTTTCCATACATGCACGATGGACGCATTTATTCGCTTCCACAAGTTATAGATCATTATACAAGTAAAATCGAAACTGACCAGCCTACATTAGACAGCCTGTTAAAAAACAGGTTAACCATCAGCAAAAAAGAAAAAAATGAATTGGTATATTTTCTTTATACGTTGAACGATTCTGCTTTTTTAAAGAACAAGAGATTTGCAGAGCAGCAGTAAAACTTTTCTGAATGACGCATCACAAAACAGAAATCAAATTAAATGCTTTCTCTATTTCTTATGTTCTCGGTGGTAAGAAATTCCTTTGCGCTATTTTTGAAAAATAATTTTATCAATTGAGTAGCATTAAAAAACTGGCGGGGCAAACATTATGGTATGGAGTACCTACTATCGCTAGTCGTTTCCTGGGATATCTTATGAACATGGCACTTCCTTTCTTTATAGCCATGCCTTCTAAAACTGCAGACCTTGTACAGGTTTATACATTAATTCCTTTTTTAAATGTATTGTATGCCTATGGTTTGGAAACAGCTTACTTCCGGTTTTCACAATCACATGACCGAACAAAACTATACAGTACATTATCCATTTCACTTTTCATAAGCTCTATTTTCTTCAGCCTTATACTGTGGATCTTTAAAGATAGCATCGCATCTGCGGCAGACCTTACGGCACATCCTGAATACCTCACCTGGATGATTTTGATTATTACTGTTGACAACCTGAATACACTTCCTTTTGCAAGGTTAAGGCATGAAGAGCGGCCACGCAAATATGCATTTGCACGCATTGCCGGAATTGTATTAAACCTTGCTGTGGTAATATTTTTTCTTGGTATAGCACCTGGACTTGCTGCAAACCATCCTGGTGGTTTTATCAATAATATTTATAATCCGCAAATGGGGCTTGGCTATTATTTAGTTGGTAATCTTTGCGGAAGTCTTTTTACGCTTTTGATTTTATCAGGAGAAATAAAGCAGGTGAAGTTTAAGTTTGATACGGTGCTATGGAAAGAAGTAATGCGCTACAGTGCACCATTAATAATTGTGGGACTTGGGGGAATGATAAATGATGTTTTGAGCAGGTTAATCTATCGCCATGTTGTGGACCTGCCTCATCAGCAGGCGGATCATGAACTGGGCATCTTTGCAAATATTTTCAGGCTGGCACTGCTGATTACTATAATGATACAGGCATTTCGCATGGCTGCAGAACCTTTCTTTTTTAACCAGAGTAAATCTGAAGGTGCACAAAAAGTTTATGCAAGGGTGATGAAATTTTTTGTAATTGCCTGTTGTTTTATGTTTCTTTTTATTGGCCTATTCCTCGATGTTTTCCGATGGATATTTACACACCTTGCAAATCCCCGCTGGGCCGAAGGACTGGAAGTAGTACCATTGCTGGCGCTGGGCAATATTTTCCTGGGCATTTATTATAACCTGAGTGTATGGTATAAACTTACCAATAAAAATAAATATGGTGCAATGATTACTATTGCCGGGGCTGTTATTACTATTGCACTAAATATGTTGTTAATACCCAGGTTGCATTATACGGGCGCCTCATTGGCTACTTTCAGTTGTTACTTTTTTATGATGATAAGCAGTTACTATTTCGGACAGAAACATTACCCTGTACCCTATGCAGTAAAAAGGTTGATGGGATATATTTCCGCAGTTGTACTTCTATATTTTATTCATATGCTGGCAGTAAATTATATAAACAGTAGCTTATGGTTTTCTGTAAGTGCAGGCTTCTTGCTTATGGGAGTATTTGCATTTATCATCAGCAAAACAGAATCACAGGAACTAAGCAGGTTTCCCGTGGTAGGTAAATATTTTAAGCAACCCATTACAGATACTTTTGCATAAGCAGGTATAAAACTTTTTTCTCTGCATCATCTAATTCTCCTTGCTTGTCTGATTGCAGAAAATGCCTTCGAAAAGCTTGGGTAGCATTTACCAGGTTACTGATGTCGTATCCAACAATGCGTAATGCATACGTAGAATTAAAATTGTCTGGAATAATCGCAGCTGTTGTATCCGCATACCAAAGACCAAAACCTCTTTCAGCAAGCCGCTTCCAGGGGAAGGTTACATTGGGATCCACTTTTCTTCCAGGTGCAATATCACCATGGCCAATAAAATTTGCTGAAGGAATACTATACACCTTTTTCAGGTTAGCCAGCAATCCAAGTAAAGTATTTAACTGTGCTTCAGTAAAATTTTCAAACCCATTGTTATCAATTTCAATTCCTATTGAAGATGAATTAATGTCTGAGGCATTCCCCCATTTGGCATTGCCTGCATGCCATGCTCTCAGGTAATCATTCAGCATATGATGCAGTGTGCCATCCTTACAAATTACATAATGAGCGCTCACCTGTGTGCGGGGAAGAGTAAAAGTTTTTAATGTTTGCTCACAACTGTTTTGTGCGGTATGGTGTATGATAACCATATTGGGTTTGCGTATTCCAAAATTAGTAGTACCCACCCAATATGGTGGTAATTTCAGTGAATCGGCCCTTACTGAATCTACAGGAATAGCTGCAATAATTTTCGAAAGCGTCTTTGCCTGTTTTTTATAGGCCTTATTAGTAGATGAATAAGGCTTCGGCGTGCAGGCATTAATTAAAAGAATACTAAAAATAACCAGGGGATAATAATATTTCATAAAAAAATTACGGGCAGTCAACTTTAATAAAAGGATGATTTTCTTCATAACTTAATGCAGTGGGGTATTTAAATACTACAGTATCGTGTTTCATATCTACATCACCATAACCTTCAACTAGTGCATTTCCTTTTATTTTGAAAACCGATTGCCTTACGCTGACTGTGCCCTCCGATTTGAATTTATACCATACTTTAATCTCTCCATTAGGATAAATATTGCCGGTAAAATCACCTTCGTTACGGTCCTTTTCAAAACGATTATAAGTTAGCTGGCCGGTTACTACATCTTCAGTAACTGAAATATTCATATTAGCAGTATCTTTTTCAATTATCATCATGTAACATCCGGTTATATCCTTTGATCCCTTGTCCAGGCCAATAGCTATGCTATCCTTTTTAATTGCCGCGTTAATTATTTCCTTTGTTTTTTTATTTTCATTACAACTGGCTAAACTAATCAGTAAACATCCGAAAATGACTTTTTTCATAGTAAAATTGTGTGTTTAAAATTAACTTATCATAATCAAGGCATGGGCTTTGAGCTTACAAATGTATTCACTAATAAAACAAAAATTATGCAAGACGAAAAGAATACCTCAATGGATGAGGAAGCAAATATCAGCCCGGTTGAAAAAGAATTACTGGATGGCGCTTTTGAAAACAATGCTTATTCAAATGATGAACAACAATTGAAAGGCGCTGAACTGGATAATACTGATGATGACGGCACTCCCCTGAATGAAAAAAGTATGAGAGAGGATTTATCTGGTGAAGACCTGGACATACCTGGTGCCGAAGCTGATGATGAAAACGAAGCCATTGGAGAAGAAGATGAGGAAAATAATTCTTATAGCCAGGCAGATACAGATTGATAATAAATTATAAATCCTCTAGCAAATTTTAAGAGGATTTATAATGAGTTCATTTATCTTTTTTTAATACATGCACTGCCTGCTTCATATTTTGAGGGGGGCATTTCTGCTGTAGACTATTTTTAACGGGTTTTATACTTATGGTATGGGCGGACTGGTAAATGCACCAGTAGTCAGATGTTGACCTTCCGCAAATTCTTCAATCATTTTTTCATTGAATGCATCAAGGTCTTTGGGACTTCGGCTTGTAACAAGCCCGTTATCTACCGCTACTTCTTTATCTACCCAAAAAGCACCTGCATTTTTTAAATCAGTCTGTATTGACGGGTAAGAAGTCATTTCTCTTTCATTGAGCATACCAGTTTCTATTAGCAATTGCGGCCCGTGGCATATTGCTGCTACAGGTTTACCGGTTTCCATGAAATGTTGGGCGAATTTGATATAGGCATTATCATTCCGCATAGTATCAGGATTCATTACGCCCCCTGGAATCATTAATGCGTCATAATCTTCAGGAGTTACATCATCCAGGTTTTTATCTGATTTTAATTCAATACTCCAATGGTCATGATTCCATGCCTTTACAATTAATTGTTTTGATACAATTTCTACAATGGCACCGGCGGCTTCTAATGCTTTTTTAGGGCTTGTAAGTTCTACTTCTTCAAAGCCATTATCCGTAAGAATAGCAATTCTTTTATTTTGCAAAGATTTCATGATGTTCATTTTAATTTAAGCAATAGGTTCAAATTTTATTCCATTAGTTAATTTTTCCATTATATATTACACGGTATTTACCTGAAGAAAAGATTCCCCGATTTTGTACCTTTACTTTTAACTTAACTGCTAATGATAAATACTGAAGGTTTTTTTGATGATATCTACAAGAACGCCAGGGAAAACTCAGTGATAGTAATGGATACCAAAGGTCGGATGTTACAGGTTAACCAATCTTTTATTGAGGCATTTGGGTATAGTTGTAAAGACCTGGAGGGTAAACACCTTAAAGTTTTATTTACTTCAAAAGATAAAAAATTAAAGAAACCTGAAAAAGAAATTCAAACTGCTCTTGATCAAGGTTCCCAATCTGATAACAATTACCTGGTTCATAAGGATGGTACCCCTATTTGGGTAATGGGTGAATCAGTAAAAGTAAAAAATAGAGATGGGGAACTATTTATCGTGAAAATCATTCATAATATTCATGCTCAAAAACAATTAGAAAAGTTTTTACTTAGCAGCAATGAATTTATTGATACAATATTTGATTCCATCAAGGATACTGGATTGGTCATTTTAAATACCGAGTTAAGAGTTTTAAAATGTAATAAGGCTTTTTTGAAAATCTTTCAATTAAAATCTTCACCCGAACATGGCTGCCGGCTTTCAAAACTCGATCATGGATTCTGGCGCAAACAAGACATCAGGAATAGCCTGATGGATCTTATTGTAAATAAAGCCACTCTTAAAAATGCTATTTTTTCCATGACCACCGAAAAGGGGCTGGAAAGAAAAATCAGTATTAATTCCAAATTTATTGAGGGAGAGGACATGGAGAAACAGATTTTACTTGTTATTAATTTGCTTTGATTATGTAGCAGTGAATAAAATTTGTTATTCATTTTACAAAAAAAACAAACGCCCGAAGGTCAGGTTATAATAAATACAATATCAAATCTGATTTTTTGCAAAAAATCCTCCAGGGTTGGGAAAAGAGATAAAGGGGGCACATTGGAATAGGCAATGCAAAAAAAAAATCTGTAATTTCAAATCTTAATCATTTTTATGGCAGATAAAGCATCATTTATAAAGCAAGTACAAACAAGCTATCAATTTAAAGGAGAATCCGTTCAGATAGGTGCGGCAATGCTGGATGGAGAAGTGATACCTGAAGCAAAAATTTCACTTCCACTAAAAACAATGAACAGGCATGGACTTATTGCGGGAGCAACCGGTACCGGTAAAACCAAAACGCTGCAGGTAATAAGTGAATTCCTGAGTGATGCCAGTGTTCCCGTTTTGCTGATGGATATTAAGGGTGACCTGAGTGGTATTGCAGCAATGGGCAGCATAAACGACAAAATTTCGGAACGATATAAGCAATTAGACCTTACCTATGAACCTTCTGCTTTTCCGTGCGAATTGCTATCGCTCACCGGAAAAGATGGTGTGCGGCTAAGAGCTACAGTTAGCGAATTTGGTCCTGTGTTGCTAACCAAAATTTTAGGACTTAACGATACACAGGGCGGCGTATTGGCTTTGATTTTTAAATACTGCGATGATAATAAATTGCCTTTACTTGACTTAAAGGATTTTATAAAAATGCTGCAATATATTTCAGACGAAGGCAAAGCAGAAGTAGAAAAAATTTACGGGAAAATATCCAGTACATCCACAGGGACAATTCTTAGAAAAGTAATTGAATTGCAACAACAGGGCGCAGATATTTTCTTTGGTGAAAAAAGTTTTGAAGTTGAAGATCTTATGAGGATAAACAATGATGGCAGGGGAATGATAAATA
>JBDSYV010000090.1:0-14952 GCA_040110925.1 Ferruginibacter sp.
GCCCAGCTCAGTTTATCCAATACTAGAGGTCCCCTCATTTTAAACAATGTTGGATTCACACGTGCTGCAGTTTTTATAGCTGTTGCATCGGCGCTTAGGAAATCATCGGCAAGTAAATTATGTTTTATAAAAAAATCTATTACCCCATTCACCTGTGCTGTTATTACATAAACTCTTTTGTTCTGTGTTTCCGAGTTGTGATAAAACGTCCTGTACTTTTCAATCCATCCATTATCCGGGGGAACCTCTTTAATAAAAAACAGGCTGTACTCTGCAGGCGTATTTAATATGCTATCCGTTTGATTTATACCATCCTGGTCTGTGAGAGAAAAATCATTAATCAACGGAACATTATTGTTTCCTTTCTGAATAAGTTTTTGTTTTCGTTCAGAAAATTTCCATGTACTATCCGGCAATTGCTGTGCAGAAAATTCTTTTTTCTGCCCATCTTTTTCGTAAATAAAACTGTAATCAAATTTATCCTGCACTGCATCTGCAGGCATTTTTCTCAGCTCAAGAATATTGTTACCTTTTTTGTAAGGCAGGCAATCAATTAATGGAAGATGCCTGAGGACATACCATTGTAAAAAAACTGTGGCCAATAGTGCAATAGCCATTGCCAGGTTATTTATCAGTGGCTTTGCAATGGGCTGTATATATTCTCTTTTTACCAATAATAATAAAGAGAAGAATAATAAAATAATATCCTTTGTAAAAGTTTGAATTGGAGTTAAAGGAATGCAATCGCCAAAGCAACCGCAGGCTCTTATTTTACCACTAAACAAAACATAGCTGGTAAGAAATGTAAAAAAAAGAATCAGCAAAAGTAATATCCATGTGGTTATTTTTTTCTGCCAGCCAATTAACAATGCTACACCAACCATTACTTCCAGTGTAATCATTATTAATGAAAAAGGCAAAGCATAATCATTCAATGACATCATCATGCTTTTCATGAATCCAGCATTGGCCCACGCTTCAAAAAATTCCTGCATTTTGTAGGCAAGGCCCCTGGGGTCTATCCCTTTTACGAGGCCGGAAAAAATAAACAATAAACCTGTGAGTATTCTTGCAATATTTACAGCTATTCTCATATCTGATGGCGTTAATTTTCGCTATTAAGTATTAAAGCAAAAACGGCATAATTTAAAATATCAAAAAAATTGGCATCTATACCTTCACTATCAAGCGTGACTCCTTCGTTGGCTATTATTTGTTTAATGCGTAAAATTTTTGCCAGGATTAAATCCGTAAAACTTTCCTGGCTCATCATTCTCCATGCTTCTCCATAATCATGATTTTTATCCTGCATTAATTCAATGGCCAGCTTTATTTTTTCATCATAGCGGCGGGACACATCATCAACTTCTAACTGCTCTGGTTCATCATCTATAAAGTCAAGCTGAATAAGCCCAATCACTGCATAGTTTACAATTCCCTGAAACTCGCTCTTAATATCGTCTCCTATTTTCTGCAATTGTTTTTCCTGTATTGTTCTAATTCGCCGGGCCTTAATGTAAACCTGGTCAGCCACAGAAATAGTGCGGTACACACGCCAGGAAGTGCCATAGTCAATTGTTTTTTTAAGAAAGGTATTTTTACAGTTTGCTATTATGTCCTTATACTGTTCATTGGTATGCTGCATTGGCTGCTTATAGAATTTAGTTGCTAATTTGTGGTTGCATTCAAAAATACAATTAACCCATCAATGTACAGCATTAACTGCCGTGGAAAAATTTATAGTCTTAGCTCCCCCCTTGTTATGGGCATTATAAATGCTACACCCGATTCGTTTTATGAAGGGCATCTTGAAAAAACTAAAGATGAAATACTCATGCTGGCGGATAAAATGATCATTGATGGTGCAGACATTTTAGATATCGGCGGCCAGAGCAGCAGACCCGGCAGCAAATTAATTGATGCGGCTGAAGAATTATTGAGGGTAATTCCTGTTATTAAAATGATACGGAATGCATACCCGGATATTTTAATTTCTGTAGATAGTTTTTTTAGTAAAGTAGCAATGGCAGCGGTTGATGCCGGGGCCGATATTGTAAACGATATCAGTGCAGGAAATATTGATGAAGACATGATTCCCGCGGTAGCCCGTTTAAATGTACCCTATATCTGCATGCATATGAAAGGCTCCCCGCAAACTATGCAGGAACATACCAATTATATAAACATGTTACCCGAAATACTGGATTATTTCATTTCAAAAATCTCTATATGCAGGGATGCAGGCATAAAAGATATTATTATTGATCCGGGGTTTGGCTTTTCAAAAACCATTGAACAGAATTTTATTTTACTGAGATCGCTTAGCATTTTTAAATCTCTTGGTTTGCCATTGCTAACAGGACTTTCGCGGAAAAGCAGCATTTATAAAACGCTTGATATTGATGTGAAAGATGCTTTAAACGGCACCACGGTTTTAAATACAATAGCCTTGCAAAACGGGGCAGATATACTCAGGGTTCATGATGTGAAAGAAGCTAAGCAGGCAATAAGACTTTTTACAAAATATCAATCATAAAAAAAGGCTGCTAAAAGCAACCTTTTTTTTGAAATCAATATTAAATTATTTTTTCGTAGCAGCTTTTGATGCGCTATCTGCAAAGCGTTTTTGGTCATCTTGTGCTTTTTTTACAGCAGCATCCATTTCTCCCTGTGCCTGAGCTTTTGAAAGTATATCCAACACTTCAATATCAAAAGACAGCACTGTATATGGAGGAATATCTGCACCAGCGCCCTGGGAACCATAACCCAAAGAAGATGGGATAAAAAACTTTGCCTTAGCTCCTTTGCTCAGGGTTTTTAAGCCATCGGTCCAACCACGAATTACTGTCATACCAACTCCACGAGGGTCTTCCGACATGTTAACGAGAATGGGTTGCATATGATTAAATGCAGGGTCAATATTTGAATCGAAAGTTTTGCCTTCAAGCGTTTTGCCTGTGTAACTAATTTTTGCTACAACTGAAGAGTCTAAATTATTTCCGGTGCCTGGCTTTATAACCTGTACATACGTACCCTTGGCCGTTCTTTGCGCCTGGATATTATTTTTGGCAAGGAAATTTTTTATAATAACATCATCTTTTAACCCTTGCTCTTCTTCCAGTTTTTTATTCATTTCCTGGGCCTGGGCCATAGATGCAGTCTTTGCGCTGTCTGCCTGTTCTTTATTAGAATAAATGTTAAGCACTTTTACAGTAGTAATAAGATAGTGGCCTTTTGTAAAGAAGGGCGGCATGCTTTCTGGTGATTTTTTAAATGCAGAATCTGTAAGGGTTCTTATAACGAGGCTATCACCCTTCTTTAAAAGTTTCAATATTTTAAAAAACTGTGGTGGCAAACTCAATGAATCCAACATTTCTACAACAGGTGCCATTTTACGTGAATCATTTAATACAGAATCCGTTTTCCCATTATTATAAAACTGACCTATATGCATTTGAAGGTATTCTCCGTACTTTATTGTTTGCCCGGAGCCACTGGAAATTATTTTATATTCCAGGCCCTCTTCTCCTTTTTTAAACGCTTCATCTTTACAGGCAGATAATGACAAAACTGCCAATAGACCTACAAAAGTTAATTTTCTCATTTTGATTATTTATTTGTTTTTTTTAAAATGTATATGTACAAAGTTTATCTGCGTTTTCCTTCATTGCTTTAATAAAAGCTGTCACCACATTATCTAATGATTCCTTGCTCTGTCCTCCTGCTGCGTTAATGTGTCCACCTCCATTAAAATATGTTCTTGCAAAAACATTTACATCTATAGCGCCTTTACTCCTGAAAGAACATTTTCTTTCTTCTCCCCTGTCAATTATTATTGCAGCAAGCCTTATTCCTTCTATACTCAAAGGATAATTTACCAGGCCCTCTGTATCACCGGTTTTAATATCATATTTAACCAAATCCTGCGCTGGTATTGCAATTAATGCTGTATTGTATTCATAAAATACTTCCATCCGGTTTAGCAAAACATTGCCTATAAACCTCAGCCGGTTCTCAGAAAAATTATCATAAATAGCCTCATGGACAAGGCTATGTTCAAGCCCTATTTCTTTTAGAGCAGCAACTAACCTATGCACATTAGCGCTGGTAGATGGAAAACGAAATGAACCGGTATCCGTCATTACACCTGCATAGATGCACTCTGCAGATTCTTTGGTTATTTTATCAGCCATGCCGGAGGCAGAAATAAAATCATATACCATTTCTGCAGTGGAACTTTTAGTTGTATCACTTACACCATAGGCAAACATGTCTTCCTGAGGCTGCTGGTGGTGATCAATTAAAATTCTTTTACCTCTTGCTGCTGCCAGCACCTCTTCCATTCTTTTTGTGCGGTTTAAAGTATTAAAATCAAGACAAAAAATCCAGTCGGCAGCATTAACCAGTTTATTGCCATTTTCTGTAAATTTTTCATAATCCAGTACAAGGCTGCAGCCGGGCATCCAGTTTAAAAATGCAGCCCAGTTGGTGGGCGAAATAACTGTGATGTCGTGCCCGAACTGGAAGAGAAAATGATATAACCCTAATGCAGAACCCATTGCATCGCCATCAGGCTTTTGATGCATGGTGATAATGATTTTTTTAGGAGTGGTTAACTCCGGGAAAATTTGAGCGATTGCTTGCATGAAGGGCGCAAAAGTAAGGGTAAATAGGCAAATTGCCATAAGTGCAATAACAACGAGAATATTAAAAGATGGTTAAGATTTAAGGATAATTATGGAAGACAGGAAAAGTTACAACTTAAAAGCATTAAATCAGTGCGATTAACGACATAACGGTCTTTTGCAAAACGCTCATTGCAGCATTGGCCGCTTTCTGGGCGGTAACCTTACTAATTATGGCTATAGCGTGCAATTCTGATTCAAGGATATGTTTTTCATCGTCAAGCCTTGCCATAAAAAATTCCTCACTTATCTGGTTATTTATTCTGAAGCTGGCCAATAAATCCAGTCTTAATTTCCTGCTTTGCAGAAAGTCATTTGCTGATCCTTTTATAATAACCCAATCATCTTTCACTTCAGATTTTACGGCAAGAAGCATATCAGATAATACTTCATCAATATTTAATGTCATCTTGTTTATTTTATTTTGTAAAAAAATCTTAAAACCATTTTTACATTGCTTTTTTCAGCGCCATTTCTTCTACCAAAACGGGTTTCCAGAAAGCTTTTAACTGCTCATGGTACAATATTAATTCTGCGTTATTCAATACTTCCCGCTTTTTATGATCTTCCATAGCGCTGAAAAAAAAATTTTTTAGCTTAGTTATAGATGATACGATATGGTCAGCCTTTGGCCTTGTTTCGTTCCGCAATAAAAGTGAATTTATCTCTACAGCGACAGAAAGATATTTATCCTTATAAATGCCAAAAAGCTTTTTATCATCAGGTGCGTTTATCATCTCCATATAAAGCCTGTCGCTTTGCCTGGCTGCATCAATAATAGCATGCTCTATTTCCGGATCATAAGGCGGTACCAATTGAACGGTGCAACTACTTGTACACATCATAATAACCAGGAGTTGCCAAAATAAATTTAGCCACTGGAATTTTCGAGGAAAAATTTTGACATTCATAAATTAAGTTTCATCAATATGAAATAACAGACCTACAAATTTTTAGCGGGGTTCAAGGTGAGTCTTTGTAGAAGATAATCTTGGCCATCTTTCCGGTAAATTCAAAATTTAAAAATTTTTCGGATATGATAGTTTAATCCATAACAAGATGGAAAAAACTTACCAATAATGCAAAAAATCAAGCAATTAATTTTTGGTTTAACTAAAACAGAAATTGCTTTTCTGCCTTTCCTTATCTTTGCGCCCAAAATAAAAAACAATGAGCAACAGAACCTTCACGATGATTAAACCGGATGCGACTAAAAAAGGAAATACCGGAGCCATACTAGAAAAAATAAATGCTGCCGGTTTCAGGATAGTAGCTATGAAAATGACTCACCTGAGCCCTGAAAAAGCCGGGCAGTTTTACGAAGTACATAAAGAGCGTCCTTTTTATGGAGAACTGGTTGAGTTTATGAGCAGTGGCCCAATTACAGCAGCTATTCTTGAAAAAGCGAATGCTGTAGATGATTTCAGGAAACTGATTGGTGCAACTAATCCTGCAGAAGCGGCAGAAGGCACAATCCGGAAATTATTTGCCGCCTCAATAGGCGAAAATGCTGTGCATGGCAGTGATAGTGATGAGAATGCCAGGATTGAAGGCGATTTCTTTTTCAGCATGCTGGAACAGTTTTAATCAAACATAGTATTTATTAAAGGCCGCTAAACAAGCGGCTTTTTTTATGTTAATCCACATTACCTTTCCATCTCTATGCAGGTATCACTTACAATTATCAGGTATCCAAAAAAATTTATATCTATTGCACTTTTTGCAATGGCACTGCATCGTCTTCCGCTTTGGTTAAATAAAGACCTGACTTTCTGGAAATTGATGGGCAGTGGTAAGAACGGAACATTTGATAAACACCCTGACTGGCAGCAATGGGCCATTTTTATTGTTAGAAAAAATAGCATTGATTATAATACTTTAACCGAACAACAATTGAATGAACTGATGTTTGGAAAATTTATTTCCCAATGGTTTAAAAAACTTGGCTGCGAAACCTGGACAGTTTTCCTGGAACCTTTTTCTTCTCACGGCACCTGGGATGGCCAGGAACCTTTTGGGAAAATTATTTCAACTCATAAAGTACAACAACCCATTGCCGTGTTAACAAGGGCTACCATCAGGCTCAGTAAACTAAAATATTTCTGGCAAAATGTTCCTGCGGTGGAAGGGCTCATGCATAAGGCTGATGGTTTAATTACATCATTTGGTATAGGTGAAGTGCCATGGATTAAACAAGCAACCTTTAGTATATGGCGAACTACAGATGCCATGAAAAACTTTGCCTATAATATGCAGGAACATAAAGAAGTCATTAAAAAAACTAGGGATCAAAAATGGTACAAAGAAGAAATGTTTAGCCGCTTTACTATCACTGCGGCCATAGGTACAGTAAACGGTATTAATCCGCTACAGGAACTTATATAAAAACAATTTCCTTAAATTGCCTAAACTTATTCACCCGGAGATTGCTAAAAAATGCTATTGTAATTCACTAATGCATGGCTTTATATAACTAATTCAGATGTAATGAGCCCTGAAGAATAGCTGATGCTTATGGCCCAATTATATGTGGCAAAAAACAATAAAAGAAACACATGAAAAATATCAAGCTTATAGAAGTTCCTTCAGAAATTGGTGCAGGCACAAGAGGTGCAAGCCTTGGTATTGATGCCATAAAAATTGCTGCCCTGGATTTTATGAGCAACTTCTTTGTGCATTTCCCATCAGAGAAAATTGAATCGCTAAATAACTTATTATTTGAACCCATTCAATCGCCTTATGGCAAACGCATACAAGGCGTGGTAACCATGTATGAGCGGGTAAGCCATGCGGTTTGTGATAGCATGAAAAATAATTTCTTCCCTGTGATTTTAAGTGGTGATCACAGCAATTCCGGTGGAACCATTGCGGGAATAAAATTGGCTAAACCCAAAAGCAAACTTGGGATAATCTGGATTGATGCCCATGCTGACCTGCACACGCCTTACACAACCCCATCTGGTAATATGCATGGAATGCCACTGGCTACTGCCATAGCGGAAGATAATATGGATATGAAGGTGCACGACCTGGATGAAAAGACAGCAAAATACTGGAACATGCTAAAGAACATGGGAAAGGCAGGGCAAAGTGTACTACCCGAGGATATTGTATTTGTCTCACTGCGGGATTATGAAAAAGAAGAAAAGCACCTGATAGAAAAATACGGCATGAAGGTTATCACTACGAGCGAAGTGCGACGCAATGGCGCAGAAAGTGCAAGCCGTAAGGCATTGAGACATCTAAGCGATTGTACTGATATATACGTAAGCTTTGATGTGGATAGCCTGGATTCAGTTATTTCAAAAGGCACCGGAACTCCTGTGGGCAATGGACTTAAGGAACGTGAAGCAGAAGACCTGATAAGCAAGTTTATGCAAAACCGAAAAATCTGCTGTTTTGAAATTACGGAGGTGAATCCTACACTTGACAAAGAAAACCTGATGGCAGAAATTGCCTTTAATATTTTACAACGCAGTGTAAATGTGCTGATGATGAATTAAACTATATGACTAAAATTATTATTTCCTTAAGTTTTGTTTTTCTTGCTCTTACCAGTTTTTGTCAACAAAAGAATTATGCCAATAGCATAAAAGCCTACCAGCAGAATTATGTAAAAACACATGAAGTAGTAAAAGCCAAACAAAAAAAATATTTTCGCTTTTTTCCTGTTGATAAAAAATATAAACTGAATGCCAGGTTTGAAAAAATTTTTGACACTGCAGTTACTGTAATGAAAACATCCGGTATAAAACTTAAAGACTTTTACAGGTATGGTTACCTGCATTTTGTGTTGGATAATAAACCCTTCCGGCTCACACTTTATCAAAGTATTGCGTTGAAAGATAAAAAGGGGTTTGAAGAATATCTTTTCCTTCCATTTACGGATGCAACCAGCGGCGAAGAATGCTATGGTGGTGGCAGGTATATTGATTTTAAATTGTCAGAAATTATTAACAATATTTTGGAACTTGATTTTAATAAAGCCTATAATCCTTACTGTGCCTATACTACAGGATATAATTGCCCCATCCCACCCAGGGAAAATGATTTGCCTGTGGCGATAAAAGCTGGGGAAAAGAATTTTGGACATAAACATTAATTACAAAAAAATACCGTAGCATTTTCGCTACGGTATTTTTTATTTTATCAATCTATCAACTTAAATATTTTTACATACCAGGCATTTCTTTCTTTTGTCTTAATGATGCCAAACTTGGATCCATTTCTATCGCCTTATCGCACATTTGTTGTCCCCTATCCTTCTGGCCTTTCTTTTGGAAACATAGCCCAGCCTGGTATAGCGCCTTACCGTCTTTAACATCCATTTCCATCAGCTTCTGGCAATACTCAAGTGATTTGTCATATTGCTTTTGCTTGTAAAAAATTTCGGCCATATCTCTAAGTATATCCTTATTCCCTGGTTTGCGACGGTAAATTTCATTGAGCAGGTTTTCTCCTTTATCATAGTTGCCGCTGTACAAGGCAGCATACCCATAATTTTCATTAAAATCGTTAGATGTAGCATAACCGTTTTTAGCAGCATTATCAAATGCTATAACTGCATTTTTAAAATCATTGTTATTGTAATAAAGCAAACCCAGTTCGTACATCCAAATATTTTTTGAACCTTCCATGGATACTGCTTTTTCATAAAAGGGAACTGCTTTCCGGTATTCTTCCATATCAAGATAAGTACGGGCCAGGGTGTAAGTGGCTTCAGCGTCATTTGCATTTTTTGCCAGGGCAGCTTTAAGGGCCTTTTCTGCTGCAGGATAATCTTCCTGCTGGTAATAGCTCATGCCAATAATACGCTGTGCATTTTCGCAATCGCTGCATTTTTTTGCAAATTCAATTGCCTTTGGATATTGCCTGTAGTTATAATATAAATCAGTGAGCTCTCGAATAGCCACTTTATTTGTGGGTTGCAATTCATAAACTTTGGTATAATTAGTTTTGGCAAATTCTATCTTTCGCATCTGCTGGTAAGCATACGCATTTTCAAGATAAGCATCTACAGAAGATGGGTTTAATTTGATTGCCTTTTCAAAAGCCTGGGTCGCTAAAAGATATTTTTTAGCATTCGTTTCTTCCATGCCTTTTTTGAAATAAAACTGGGCGCTGTCCGTTGATTGGGCCGATAGGCTCAAGCTGGTTCCAATTGCAAAGAGAACAAGTAGGTTTTTCATATTATGATTATTAGAGGCAAAAATAATTCCACCTATCTTAAAACTACTGCTGCTAACGCCGGAACATCTATAATTATTTCATAAATACGCTTCTTTTTATCCACCATGTTAATAATAATATTTTCATTAACATAATCACCGCTTCCCCAGTACTTTTTAGCATCTGAATTAAAGATTTCCTGCCAGCTTGTTTCCCCCTTTAATTCCAGCTTCCAACCCCTGTGAGGCTGCCTGCTCATATTAAGAATTACTACCACATCATCCTGCCTGTGCCGGCCCATTCTACGGTAAACTATTATGGCTTCATTGCGGTAATTTGTATATAGCCATTCAAACCCTTTTTTATCAAACTGCAATTCATATAATGCGGGCTCATTTCGGTATAAAAAATTTAAGCTCCTCACGCATTCCTGCATTCCGTTATGCGGTGCATGCTGCAAGAGTTCCCATTGAAGTTCGCTGGCAAAATTCCATTCCTGGGTTTGTGCAAATTCATTTCCCATAAACAAAAGTTTTGCACCCGGGTGTGTGAACATGTAGGCATACAGCAAGCGAAGACCTGCAAATTGTTCCCATTCATTGCCCGGCAATTTATATATCATTGGGCTTTTGCCATGCACAATTTCATCATGGCTAAGGGGCAGCATAAATTTTTCATCATAAAAATACATCATGCTGAAAGTAAAATCATCCTGGTAACTATGCCGGTCATCGGGGTGCTTTTTAAAATAGGTAAAGCTGTCATGCATCCAGCCCATCATCCACTTCATTCCAAAACCAAAGCCGCCTTCTTTTATAGGCGTAGTAATGCCCGGCCAGTCAGAAGCTTCTTCTGCGATAGTTTGTATGCCATCATAATGTTTATACAGAGAAGCATTTAGTTCTTTCAAAAATGCAATGGATTCAATGTTTTCGTTTCCACCATTTTCATTGGGTTCCCACTCTCCTTCTTTTCTTGAAAAATCCAATCGTATAATTGAATTAACAGCATCTACCCTAAGCCCATCTGCATGATAATAGTTTAACCAGAAATGAGCATTGCTTAATAAAAATGATCTTACTTCTCCCCGCTTATAATTAAAAATATAACTATTCCAATCGGGATGATACCCTTTGCGCATGTCTTCATACTCATAGGTAAATGCGCCATCAAACACATGCAGGCCATGTGCATCGTGAGGAAAATGTGATGGCACCCAATCAAGGATAACCCCTATATCATTTTGATGAAGTCTTTCTATCAATTGCATAAACTCCTGCGGATTGCCAAAGCGGGAGGTAGGCGCATAATATCCAGTACCCTGGTAACCCCAGCTGCCATCAAAAGGATGCTCCATAACAGGCATAAACTCCACATGTGTGAAGCCCATTGCTTTTACATAAGGCACCAGCCGGTCTGCGGTTTCAAGGTAACTGTTGAATGCTTCATGATTATTTTTATCGGGCCTCATCCAGCTTCCGAGATGTACTTCGTATATTGACCATGGCGCATTTAAGGCGTTGTTTTTTTTGCGATGGGCCATCCATGTTTCATCATGCCACTCATGTTGTAATGACCATGTAACTGAAGCTGTGGCTGGTCTTAACTGGCTGTAAAATGCGAAGGGATCGGCTTTCTCATACTCAATACCATTGTTGCCTTTGATAAAATATTTGTACAATGCTCCTCTTTCAATACGTGGTATAAATCCTTCCCAAATGCCCGATTTTTCAAGCCTTGGAAAAAGCGGGTGCAATTCTTTTTTCCAACCGTTAAATTCTCCAATCACAGAAACTGTAGCCGCATGTGGCGCCCAAACAGAAAAATAATATCCGTCTGTATTAAGTACATGTAATTGATGGGCACCAAATTTTTCATACCCATTAATTAAAACGCCATCGGCAAAATGCTTTATATCATCATCTGTAAAAAATGAATAGTTCCATACCAGCCGATTGGAATCAATAAAATGTTGGTCCTCGTATGCCATTGATATAAAATGCTTAACGTTTGTTGATTATTATTTGTCATTAAATCATTGGTCATTGTGAACAAAAATGATTTTTGTTAAACAGCTTAAACTTTAATCCACCATCCCTAATTGATCCAATGTCTAATTAACTCTATGCCTACTTTATGTTACCGTTCTTAACAATTTTGTTTAACGATATTTTATGAACAGCTAATTTGCAACGTCAAATATATCCTTGATTTTTACCCTTTAACTTTTTGTACCAAAACTTCCCCCATGCTTTCCAAAATATTTTCATTGCTACTTGCAGTAATCATCAGCCATTCCCTTGCTGCACAATCTATTGAATATTCAGGTAAAATAATGGATACAACAAGCAAAACTGCAGCAAAAAATGCTGTAGTGGCCTTACTTACTCCCGCAGATTCTGTTTTTGTAAAATTTACAAGAAGCAAGGAGGATGGAAGTTTTATTCTGAAGGATATACCGCAAGGCAAATATATACTGATGGTAATGCATCCAACTTTTGCTGATTATGTTGAGGACATTTATCTTAATAATTCAAATGAAAATGCCGGAACAATTTCTATGACGCCAAAAAGTAAATTACTTGAAGCGGTGATATTAAAAAGTGGAAGCCCCATTAGAATAAAAGGCGATACAACAATTTATACAGCGGATAGTTTTAAAGTAAGCGCTAACGCCAATGTGGAAGCGTTGCTTAAAAAACTTCCGGGGATACAAGTGGATAAAAACGGGCAAATAAAAGCAATGGGAGAAACAGTGCAAAAAGTATTGGTAGATGGTGAAGAATTTTTTGGTGATGATCCTGGTATGGCTGTAAAAAATTTAAGAGCTGATGCGGTTAAAGAAGTACAGGTGTTTGATAAGAAATCGGAGCAGGCAGAGTTTACAGGTATTGATGATGGTAAAACACAAAAGACAATTAACCTGAAATTAAAAGAAGATAAGAAGACAGGTTATTTTGGAAAAATAAGTTTAAGCGGGGGATTGAAGGATGATATTGATGACAGGTATAATAATAATATCCTGCTAAGCAGTTTTAAAGGTAAAAGAAAAATAACCGGTTTTTATTTAAATGGAAATACCGGTCAGGATGGGCTTAGCTGGCAGGACAATGAGAAATATGGTGGAGAATCGGACAATATAACCATGTCAATGGATGATGATGGTGGTGTCATGTATATGTGGCGTGGTGGTGGCAGCGATGATGAACCTTATGTGGATACTCAAAATGGCTATATTAAAAATGACAATGTGGGTGTACAGTATAGCAATAAATGGAAAGACAAGTATTCCTTTAATTTCTCTCCAAAATTCAATAGCCAGGTTTACAATAATAACAGGGGGCTTTTCAGGCAGACACAAATTGGTGATTCCACCCTGAATGAATATTCAACAACCCTGAGTAATATCAACAGGTATAATTTAAAAAACAGTGCCTCTTTTGATATCAAAATTGACTCAAATAATAGTTTGAAGATAACTTTAAAGGGTAATTTTTATCATACCGAAAACAACGAAGTAAGAGACTCGTACACCACTGGTAAAACTGGCTCTATGAAGAATGCCAGCAGCAGGGAACTTGAAGCAAAATCTGATAAAACGGCTGTTTCATCCGGCATTATTTTTAAACACAAATTCAAAAAATTAAGAAGAACACTATCCGCAAATATTGATTGGAATATGCTGGATACAAATGGCGATAGTTATACAAATTCTGTAAACGAATCTTATTTAAATGGTAGCCTTAGCAGCACAGAAAATATTGACCAGCTACGGATGACAGACAGGCGTACCCAAACCCTTACTTCAAGGATAGTTTATACAGAGCCGCTTTCGCCTTTGTATTCTCTTGAACTTGCCTATGAAATTTCTTATAACCATGGAAACAACAACCAACAAACCTATAGCTATAGCCCGGTAAATGATAAATATGATGTAATGGTTGATTCTTTATCTAATGATTTCAGGCAATCAATTTCGGTAAATAAGCCTTCATTTAAAATAAACTATAGCAAGAAAAAAGTAAAATGGAATATTGGTTCCGGGATTGGCCTCACCCATTTCAACCTGGAAGATGTAACTTTTAAAAAGGATTATGTTAGGAATTATACCAATTTTTTTCCTGCAGCAACCTTTACCTATACATACAAAAGCAATCATACCCTACGGGCAAATTATAATGGCTATACAACACAACCAGGCCTAAATCAACTTCAGCCTTTGCGAGACAACAATGATAAATACAATCAATACATTGGTAACCCGAATCTGAAACCGTCTTTTAGTAATTCCATCAACATATCGCACAACAGTTATAATTTTCTGAAGGACAGGTGGATGTATCAATCCATTAATTTCAGGACCACATCTAACGCAATTACAACCAGCAGAACAATCAATCCTGATTCTGCGCTAACCATAACCAAACCAGTAAACACAAATGGAAATTTCAATATCGGATTCTGGGGTGGTGGAGGCTTCAAGGTAAAATCTATTGATACCCGGTTTAATTTTAATCCAAATCTTAATTATTCCAATGCAACTGATGTAATCAATAACCAAACCAGTGTATCTAAGACCCTTTCATCCGGCATCTCACTTTACATTTCAAAATCAAAGGATAAAAAATATGATTTCTCCATAAACAACAATTTAAGTTATAACAGCAATAAAACCTCGCAGCAAAAGGCACTTATAAAGTACTATACAAATTCGCTAACAGGTAATGCAACGGTGTACATCAAAAAAGTATGGTCAATCTTTTCTGACTATACTTATTACTACCGCCAGAAAACGCCACAGTTCAATGATGCACTCAACAACCAAATTTGGAATGCAGGACTACAACGTACATTTAAGAATAATGAGTTCACAGCGTTTTTTAAAGTAAGAGATATACTTGACCAGAATATTGGCATCACAAGAAGGTTTTCGGGAAATACCTTAACGGAGGAACGCAATGACAGGCTACGCAGGTACTGGCTTGTAGGTTTTAGCTGGGATTTTAAAAATAAATCGGCCAGCCCTGTAGCAACAAAAACACCTTAGAACAAAAAATTTAAAACAACCGTATGAAAAAATATATTAGTCTTTTATTAT
>JBDSYV010000091.1:0-3563 GCA_040110925.1 Ferruginibacter sp.
GCGCCTTCAAATTTATCGCTGCACTCTGTATTAACATCAATATAGGCATAACCAAAATGCCTGCGGAAAGTACAATCTGAAGTTTTAAAAAAAAGCCTGATTCGGTTTCCTGCATTTCCATCTAAATTAATGGATACTGCCGACCATCTTTTAAACCATACCGGTGAATTACTAACCTGGTAGTCTGATAATTCAAAACCCGGCAAGGGAGAACCAATGGGAAAAAAAGTGAATGAAGAACAATATATGGTTGAATTATTAGTAAGGTTGGTAATTTCTATTTGCATTCTTGGCTGCTCTGAAGGCAGGTGAGCAGGATCTTCAAAAACTACTGCATAATTATAAATGAGGTTGTAAACATTTGCATTTGCAGGAATAGTAAAGTCGTATGAAATGCCTTCAGCTTCAGTACCGGCCTGACTATTTCCCAGGCGTATGGAATGGCCACTTCCATTTGGGCAATTCTTTGGAAAACCACCAAACTCATCGATGCCATCGCCGGGGTTTGCACTGTACATGGTATGACGATTATAAACCGGTCCCCCTGCGTAATTAAAGCTGATTACATTTTCATTATTAACAGAGGCTACCGACCCGGTATAACATGTCCAACCGGTAAAATCACCTCTTTCAAAATCAATATTGGGCGGGCAATTTTGTGAGCGGGCAGAGAAATGAAAAGGGAATATCCATAAAGAGGTTACCAGTATTTGCAATATTGTACGATAGGCATGCATCTAATTTAACTAACGAGTTTAAGCCTTTTCCTGGTTTAATTTAGAGGTAACTAAAGTTAAAACTAATTATGAAAGAATTGTGAATGAATTTTGGGAAAATGAATTCATGACGATCTACTCTATTAAAACGGTAAAAACAAGTTTATAGTTGCCCTGGGAATAATAAACCGATTACCAGCTTTGTTATCCAAAGCAAAAATGCCGGGAGATTTCCCGGCACCTAAATACTCCATGATTGAGATTACTATTACAATTTCAGTTTATCCTGGGTAGCCTTATTAATAGATGCTTTAGGTACTATAACACTTATAGTATTGATTGCAAAATAAGCTTCAGAAACCTGGATAAAACCTTTATATGGCCCCACTTCGCCATATGAATTTTTTACAATAAAAAATGTTTTCCCCTCTTTAGATTTTTCAATACCCACAATATGCATCAGGTGATCGTCCTGGGTAATTAGATTTTCATATAATTGCTGGCGGCTTTCCTGGCTCCATTTCTCTTCCTTCATACCAGGAGTAAATTTAGATTTGAAATAAAAGCTGTCGGCAACATACATAGCCAATCCCTGCTTTTGCTGAAATCCCTTATTGCTTACATCAGCATCCCATAGCACCGTATATCCATTGCGAATTGCGGTTTTAACCACATCAATCATTTCGGAAAGCGGTAAATTGTAATAACTGCCATTACTAAAATTATCCGGAACTTCTAATATGAATGGTGCGTAAAAAGGATGGTGCGTAAATGAAGTAAGGTTCACATAATCTCCAGCATTAAATTTAATTACTTCTTTAGCAAAAGTTTGTGGCGTATAATTCTTTTCTGCATAAAAAAAATCAGAAGGAGGTAAACCTAATCTTTCATCCAGCGTAGCAATAAATTTTGGAAGCCAGTTGAATTGCTCCCCACGTAACTTTCTGCTAATAATACTGTCCAGGTTGTTTCTGAGTACCATGGCTAAGCCCAAATGATCCGGCAGGGTTTGCCCGGGTTTCATGCCAGTATAAACATTTTCGGGCATGGCACCATACAAAGCCAAAGACCTAATAACATCATGACCAAGGCCACCTTCGCTAAACTGTGCCTGGCCCTGGCGCAATACATAATTTTTCGCTTTTTCAATATACATGTTCCTGACAATGTACATTTCGCTCAGGTCCCACACACCTGCATTGTTTTTTATTGCCTGGCTTTCTATGAGTGATGTTGTGGAAAAAGCCCAGCATGTTCCTGTTCGAGCCTGGTTTTTTACAGGACTAACCGGGTTAAATTTTTCAATAACAAAATTGTTATCCACCTGCATCACTGATTTATCAACAGCAACTGTATTTTGCTTTATAACATTTGATTTAGTAGTTTCTGAATGGCTTTCGTACTGGCAAAAGCTGGTAAAAGATGAAAGGCTAATTAATAATACAAGAAAAAATTTAGGCATTTAATTTTTATTTTAATAATTAAGTAAACATTCAAATTTGCTATCCGTCATGCCGAGGGCGGCAGCAGCAGCACTACTTATCCGGATTACCATCCCTTCGTTTTGATTCATATCTGGCATAATATCTAAAACCTTTGCATAAACCGTAACCTGGTTAGCAGTTATTTTTATAATGGTACCTGCAGGGGCGCTGTTGTGAAGGCAGTAATATTTATTATCTTCCCAGCCACTTGTACTTTTAAAAGTTCCGGCGATGCCTGTTTCTTCTTTAATATTTTTTTCTGGCTTTGAAATAAATAAATTTTTAAAATAACCTTCCTTATTATTTGCCGAAATGAAGGCTAATTCTTTTTTGGGTTGGATATTTTCCACTGTAGGTTCTTCTTTCATCACCTGAGCTGAGGAGATAGTAACATCCTTTGTAGATTTTGTAACGGGTTTGAGAACTTCATCTGGTACTGGCTTATCTAAGGCATGTTCTACTACTTCCATTGGTTTAGCTGCAGGTTGTCCTTTAACCCCCTTAGATGCAAGTGCCGATAAATCTTTTTTTACTTTTAAATAACCCACCACCAGTTTTGTGCCCGGTACTACGGCCTCAGATTTTAATTTATTCCAGGATTTTAAATCAGCCAGGGGGGCTTTATTATTTACAGCACTGATATGAAATAAGGTTTCTTTATTTTTTACGATGTGGTACAATGGGACAAGCGCTTCATCCGGAGCAAGTGTGAGGGATTGAGAAAAGTTCACTTCCGTTAATGGTATTTTAATAACCTGGCCAATGGTAAGGCCATTTTCAAGTACGAGTCTATTAAATGGTGCAATTTCTTTTGGGCTGATATTGTACAACCTGCCAATACTATAAAAACTTTCCTTAGCCGCAGTTTTATGTTCAAGATATAAATTAGGCGATGCTCCTTCTATTATCAATTGCTGGGCATTTGCAAATGCCGGAATAAAAAACAAGATCAAAAATAAATTTTTCATGTGCCTATATTGATGATTACAAAGATGCAAAAATAAACTGTTAACAAAATCATTACTTGTTCATAATCCGCCAGTCTTTTGGATAGTAGTTATTAATCCTGCTTTTTAAAATCTTAATCCAGCCAATACCCAGCGATTTATATGTTAGTAACGCCCAGCCCGTCTTTTCAGTATCAATATCTATATCCTTTCTGCGTAAATAATTTAAAGCTGTTTCTTTATCAACTTCAATTTTTTTAATATCTGCCTTTACATAATTACTTACAGAAAGAGCATGGGCAGGAATAAAATCATCTCTTATTACTTCACCTAATTCGATTCCTGCATTTTTTATATATAATTTTTCCATAAGAAATGGCAGATGCTCACCTGTTTTTTTGTTGGATAAAAAAATA
>JBDSYV010000092.1:0-7787 GCA_040110925.1 Ferruginibacter sp.
CGGAAAGTTTTGAGAGTTCTTCGTTACTGAGTTTTACCTCGGCTACAGGAAGTTTATTGTGGTGCAAAGAATTAAGGTAGTGCATTTGTTGCATTCCTTCACGGTTGTTTTCAAGTGCATCAAGGCATTCAGCGAGAGTATTACCTATCGCCGAAATTATTCCTGTGCCGGCAATAAAAACGGGAGCACTCATTTATTTTTGATTCTGTGTTCTGTGTGCAGTAATATATTCAGCAATAGTTTTTACTGATTTAAAAACTTTTGGACCATCTTCGGCATTAGATAATTTTATCTTGTATTGTTGCTGAAGTAATACAATCAGTTCAAGCGCATCAATAGAATCCAGGCCAAGACCTTCCACAAAAAGCGGTTGATCATCAGCAATATCTTCCGGCTTAGTATCCTGCAAATTTAACTGGGCAATGATCTGCACTTTCAGATCTGCAATTAGTTTATCCATTACTTATTTGATAAATTTTATTAATGTTTTCTGTTGTAAAAGGAAGGGAGTGATTGGTTTTATTTTTTTCTATTAAAAACAAAACTGCTTTCCCGGTTTCACCCAGCATATCAACCCATCCGCAAATACAGGACTGCAAGATATTATTATTAATCAGGTTGCTCACATAATCTTTCATAAGCCGGGCATCAAAATCAGCGGAAATTAAAAATGCATTTTCGCCTTTGAACTGGTGCCTGATACATATTTCACCAATAACTATATTTGGCAAAGTATATACAAATAATGCAGGGCTTGCCATTTCTTTTGTTGATGCAAAATATTTTATATCGGTATCAAGGCTTGAGTTTGCATTCCATAATACCACGCCGGTTTCTTCAGCAGTATTATTCTCCTTTACAAAACTATCTTTTAATAAAATCTCATTGGCCAGCCATCCAATCTTACTTAAATTATCCATCTTATAAAACTTTGGATAGTCTGTTTGAAGGTGCCTGTATACGGAAAGAAGAAATCTTGCAATGCCGGGTTCCGGATTTTCAAAAACTACCTGGCCATTTTTGTACACTGCATTATTACAAATAATACAACTGGCCTTTATATAAATTTCTGTTTTCAATTCAATTAAATATCTTCTGCTAAAATTTTTTCTACTTCAATTAATCGTGACAATTTTGCCAATGCATTATCCGCATCTCTTACAAACGGGTTGTTCATGTCCCATACATAGCCTGCCAGTACAGAACATATCATTGATTTTTTTACAGCGTCCGGGTTATCTGAAAAGAATATATTGTCTAACCTACCTTCATACCAGGCCATTACATAAGAACGAAAAGTATTTATGCCCTGCATCATTATTTCTGTGTACTCTTTATTCCAGTCAACAGCTTCCCCTTTTAATTTTCGTATGACCAGTTTTGCAGCCAACTGACTTGATACTGTTGCCAGGGTAACGCCTGATGAAAAAACCGGGTCTAGGAATTCTGTTACATTTCCCGTGAGTACAAAGCCCTCACCGAAAAATGCAGATGATGTTGCAGACCAGGCTTCTAAAACCCGGGGTTCAAAGATCATTTCACTGTCTTTGAATCTTTCGGCCAGGTAAGGTTCTGTAGCTATCAATGCCCTGAGAAGTGCTTCATTATTAGTATGACCCTTTGCAAAAAATTCTGGATCACCTACAAAGCCTACAGATGTATTGCCGTTTGAAAATGGAATGACCCATATCCATATTCCGGGCTTGTGAACGATAATGGTAATTCGGTTTGGTTCATCAACCATTGATCTCTTCAGATCTACCATATGTGTAAACAAAGTTTTTCTTGGTGCAAGGTCAGATGGTTTATCCAGGTTGAATAAACGTGGGATCACTCTTCCATATCCGCTGCCATCAATAATAAATTTTGCTTCTACCTGGCTTTCATTTCCATCGGCGTCCTGCACTGACGTTATTGAATCTGAACCGGTAAAAGTTATGCCAGTTACTGTGGATTCATAACTTATGGGAACGCCCATTTTTTCTACTGTATCCGCAAGGGTTTTATCAAATTCTGCCCTTGGCACCTGCCAGGTCCATTTCCATCCTGAAGTAAACTGGTCGGCAAATGAATAATCACAAATGCTTTTGTCTTTCACGAACTTGGCACCGGCTTTTTGCTGGAATCCCATTTCTGAAATAGCATCAATAAAACCTGCTTCTGATAAAGCTTCCATACAACGGGGTAATAAACTTTCACCAATTACAAAACGAGGGAATTTTAATTTTTCTACAATCTTTACATTGAAACCTGCCTTATGAATGATGGATGCTGCCACCGTTCCTGCAGGTCCGGCGCCTATAACAAGCACATCTACTTTTTCTTTTTTCATTTTTGATATTAATTTTTTGATACCTCTTTGACCTCATCCTCCTTCTCCTTCTCCAAAGGAGAAGGAGCGGTACAACATACCATAATCAGCATTTTATCTTCCACATCAACTTTAATTGTTTATTTATCATTACTTGAGAATATTCACATAATTCACCCATTAGGCTCATTAAGAATTAAAAAAATATTTACTCTCTCTTATTTCAATTTTTTCTTTTTTTACATTTTAATAAAGTCTGGCTCAGGCCAATCTGGTCTGCCTGTTCTACAATATCAAACCCCGCATCTTCAATACATTTTACAAATGTTTCGGCGCTGTACATCTGGCTGTTGCCATTGGCAAGTACGGTAAAATAAATGGATGTTTGTTGCAGGCAGAATGATGCAATTTCATAACGCTGCCTGTCCCAGAAGGGTTCCAAAATAATTACCTGGCCATCATCATCCAAAGCCTCATGGCATCTTTTTAAGATAGATACAATTTCAGCTTCAGAAAAACAATCCAGGAACTGGCTCATCCAGATGGCGTCGAAACCCTTGGGAATTTTTACGGCTTCATCGAGCATATCGGTTTCTATGAAAGAAACCCTGTCTTGCAAACCTAGCTGTTCAATTTTTGTCTTTGCTACATTTAACTGGCCGGGCAAATCCATAATGGTAATATGAATATCAGGGTTATGGGCCGAAGAAGCGATGGCCCACTTACCTGTATTGCCGCCAATGTCAAGAATATTTTTTAATCCATTTTTATATACCTGTGGCAACACAAGCGGAAAAGCATCATCAGAAAAATAATGATCAAAACTAAACCAGCTTTTTTGTACATGCTCTGGTAGCTGAGACAACCCTTCATAAATAGTGTCCCAATCGCCAAACACTTTAAGTCCAGCTGGCTTACCTGTTTTAATACTTTCCTCCAGGTAAAAAAGGCCCTGGTAATTGACATCGTGTACAAAATCCATATTGGTTTTTGTTAGTGCATCATGCAATATAAAATAACCTGTTTTTGTGAGGGTATATTTTTTATCATTAACTACTACCAGTCCCATACCAAGCCCTGATTCCAGCAATACCCTTACACCATATAAAGAAACTTTAGTTTTCTCTGCTATTTCCTCAATCGTCATCCCCCTGGAACTATTGTCTTCAATCAGTTTTAATATCCCTGTATTTTTAAGTACCCTTGCCACCTGGAAGATAACAGGGCCAAAAGCAATCCACTGCGCAGCTGCCTTCGCTTCAAAAGCCGTCTTTTTATCCTTGGAAAAAAAATTCATCTATTTATATTTTTTTATGCTTTGCTAAATATCACTGCTGCATTACAACCACCAAAACCTGATGCAGTTTTAAGGCAATTTTTTATGGGTTCATTAATTATTTCAGTAGTAATATTTATTGGTTTTGTTACGCCAGGTTGCCGAAATCCTATCGTGGGCAAAATAATATTGTTCTTAAGAGAATGAATGGAAACAATGGATTCAATAAGACCTGCGGCACCAAGTGTATGACCGTAATAACCTTTTAGGCTGTTTACCGGTACATTTTCAAGGCCGGATAATGTAATGGCATTGGCTTCCATTTCATCGTTATAAATTGTGGCTGTGCCATGTGCAGAAATAAAATCAATGTCGTTCGCTGAGAGTTTTGCCTCCTTCATTGCATTGTTGATGGCAAAACTCAACTCCTGTCCTGTACGTGAAGGTCCTGAAATATGGTTGGCATCATTGCTGGTGGATCCTCCTGCTATCTTAATTCCGTTTGATTTTTTTTTATTGGATGTAATGATGATTGTGCCAGCAGCTTCACCTAAAGTAATGCCGTTTCTATCTTTATCAAAAGGCCTGCAAGGTTGTTCACTAATGGCCTGGAAAGATTGAAACCCGGATAAAACAAATTTTGAAATCACATCAGCTCCTGCAATTACAGCATTTTCAAACTCACCAGATTGAATCATTCTTGCCCCGGTAATAATGGCCACTAAACCCGATATACACGCATTTGAAATTACTATCGGCTCATTTTTATGATTGAAATATTCAGCAATTAATTTTGCAGAACTATGCAACGCCATTCTTTCATTTAATGCATTACTGTTTTTTTCCGTCTCCAGCAGGCTGATGTTTCCCTTTGTGGTTGAAATAATTAGCAAGGTCTTTTTATCTGTGATATCTACGGCGCTATCTTTTAATGCTCCCGCGATTGATGCAATAAGCATCTTTTCAAATTTTGTATATTTTTTGCCATTGCTATTAATTGGCTCTTCAGATTTTTCTAATAAAGAAGCGTAGAATGGCAGGTCGGACATCTGGGCATTTGAATGCTTTTTTATCCCCGAAACGGCAGCTTTTAATTGTGCAAAATTTTGTGCAGTATTTAAACCCAATGCTGATAAAATATTATCCGAACTAACAAAAATGTTTTTCATTATGAATTAGATTATGCCTGTACCTTTTAACAGGCTTCGTTACCTATGATGAACCCCGGAAACATTTGTACGGCCCATCCTGGATAATTTCTTTGATTTCATTTTTTTTGTCAATTCAGCCCATGGCTTTTTTTCCATTGCTCAAAAAAACGGGGGTTATTTAATTGTAATAAATTTTCTTCTTTATCTAGAAACACTTGTATGGTTGTGCCGGTAGCTGCCAGTTCTCCTGTAACTGCGTTAAAGAGACGGTAAGAAAATTTCATCTTTGCCGCATCAGTAGGAATATATTTTGTTTCTACAATAACACGGTCGCCGTATCTAATCTGGCGTTTAAAATCGCAATGCACACTTACTACAGGCGCTACAAATCCCTGGCTAAATATCTGGAGATAACTGAGGCCATGTTCATTTCCAAAAGCTTCCCTACCTACTTCCATATACGTTACATAATGGCCGTGCCATACAATACCTAATGGGTCTGCTTCATTAAACCGCACTAATACTTCTGTTCTATTCCCAAGTTCTTTTGTCATATTCAATTGCTGAATTTCGCTTGCCACTCTTTGTATTTCTTCTTTTCAATGGTTTCAATTAAGTTTTTAATACTTGATGCCCAGTAATTACGAAAACCAATTCCGCCGGAAACTTTGTTTTCAATGCGTTCAGTCATCAATACTTTTTTGGTTTTCATATCTATAAAGGTAACCCAGATTGCAGCATCGGCTTTTTTGTCAATTTTTCGCATTGCTTCCATCATGAATACTAATCCTATTCCGGACTTTCCTTTCAGGTCAAATTCTTTTACCATAGCTAAAATATCGCTTTCTTTTAATCGGTTAAAGTCCGCCGAATTTGAAGAAAGTATTTCATTAATATTTGCTTTTTCATTCACAGCATTGGTTACAGAAATGTCATTATTCACTATCCCTTTATGAAATGCGCCTGCGAGATCATATTTTTTGGGTTCAGTTATTATCAGGTAATTGATACTTGAATATAAGCGGTTACGGATTTCATCAGGGTTTCCTGAAGTCATCAATTTTGCTTTGCTAAAATCAACGCCCAGGTAAACCATGGGAGTTTCACTGTTGCTAAAAACATCTTTTAAAGTTTGGGAAAAAGATGTTGTAAATAATCCGCTTAATAATAAAGTGGCAAGGCAGCAGATTGTAGTTTTAAGTTTCATAACTAAAAGTTTTATTGATTAGAAATAAAGATTTTCATTTCGCAGTGTGCTAATAGCTGTTCATTACAAGTGATTTTTCCGGATATGAAGGACACATTAAAAATCTGGTTTTCTATTGATATCTCAGTTATAATCTCATCATTTATTTTTGGAAAATTATTTATTTGCAGGTTTTTAATTGCGGCTATATATCCTACCTGAACCGGCTTAAGCTCCATTTGAGCAGTATATCCAGCCCTTGCTGCGGCAGTCTGGGCAATATTTTCAATTAAACCCGGTTCTTTCAACATTTCATTCTCAACGAAGATATTGTTTTCCCTCACCAGGAATGAAGATCTGGTTATAGAATCATCCGAAACCAAAAGTTTGTCAACCATAACGAACGGCTGCCTTTGAGGAATGAGTGATAGAATGGGGAATTCAGAATGCATGATTGTTTATTGTCTATTATCTATTGCCTATTGTCTTGCTTATTGTCTTGCTTATTGTCTATTGTTTTTTGTTTTTTGTCTATTCTTTCCAGAAATTATAAAAATTAAACCATTGACCCGGGTATTGCTTCACTTTAATTTCCATTTCTTTTGCATACTCTTTCAGCATCTGATTCAGAACCACACTTTTTTCTAAATTACTGTAATCATTTATTTTACTTGCAAAAAAATGATAATGAAAATTACTTTCTTTTAAAGCAAATACAAAAGAAACAGGCACTTTAAAAGTGGATGCAAGCACAAACGGGCCCATCGGAAACCTGGCTGGCTGGCCAAGAAAATCAGCCTGCAAAGTTTTGTTCCCCTCCAAAAACCTGTCAGCATGCATGCAAACCAATTCATTTTTTCTAAAAGCTTCGCTTATTTCATAGATATGCGACAGGTCGTTTTTTATCACAATTAGTTTAACAGCCTGCGCCCCGGTAATGCCATCAAGATATGCTTTGATTTTTTCATGCTCTCCATCAAATATTACAATGTGTATTGTAGTATTAATGCGTTTTAAGAGATGACCAGCAATATCCCAATTGCCAATATGTGCGCTTAACAGAATACCTCCTTTGCCCAGGGAGGCTATTTTACGAAGGTTTTCTTCCCCGTCAAAATGGTATGTGAATTTATTTTTGATACCGGACATGACCACTACCTTATCAATGATACTTTGCCCAAGTAAATAGTAATTCTGGTATAAACTAAAGAAAGATTTTATGCGGCTATATCCAATTTTATGATGGTAAAAAGCATAAAGTTCACGGGAAGAGCGGTAAGAAAACAGGTAAAAATAAAATGATACAAACCTTAGAAGGAAGTAGCCGGGAAGAACACCAAAATTTTTTAAAATCCATACAAAAATGCGGTAGCCCGAAGTGGTTCCTTTGGATTTTCCTTCCCATAATGACATTACACCATTTCTTTTTCTTTTACCCTTGAGATAACATATTCGCAGAAATCCTGGAAAGTATCAATGTTCAGAAAATCTTCAGGCTTTACTTTAAATGCAAAATTCTTTTCAATGACCACTACAAGGTCAATATAATCGAGGCTGTCCAGGCCGAGCGTTTCTTTTAAATTAGCGGCAGGTACAATTTTGTTATCCTCTACTTCAAATTCATCTATGAGGAATGATTTGATCTTTTCTATGATTTCTTTATTTTCCATAAGCAGGGTTAATCAGGTTTCCTGATTATCAGTGATGAGTTTGTTCCTCCAAAACCAAAGGAGTTGGATAAAAATACAACAATATCTTTTTCGAGGGTGCTTTTAACGATATTTAATTTTGCAGAATCTTCGTCGGGATTTTCAAAATTTATGTTAGGTGCAATGAACCCATTTTGCATCATGAGCATGGAAT
>JBDSYV010000093.1:0-4616 GCA_040110925.1 Ferruginibacter sp.
AACGACGGAGACAAAACAACAGAAACCACAACTGGTTCTGATACTTCAATGATGGTTACTCCAAATCCAGCTGACACCGTAATGGTTGTAACTGATACTACAGTTAAAACTACTACCACTACAATGGAAGCAAAAGACACAACTAAAAAGTAATTAGTAATTCTTTTTTGTTGTAACTGGTTTTTGTCAGCCATTGCAACAATGACTTTTAAATGGCAAGCAATCGTATCAGCCGTCCCGCCCACAAAGCGGGACGGCTTTTTTATTTTTTATTTTAGATGCATCCCCTTAGTTTTGTGCTAATGAAAATTACAACATCATTCAGCTGGCAGTATTATTATCCTGGAACACCCGGGCTATAGCTGTTTGCAGGTATTATAAAAGCATTCATTTAAAGTCCCGGCAAAAGCCGGGATTTTTTTTAATAAACATATCATTAATGAGAATTACCATTATTGGAATTGGACTGATTGGCGGCTCAATGGCAATAAAGCTTAAAGAATCTGGTTTTGCAACTGAGATTATAGCCGTGGATAATAACGACGACCATTGCCGCATAGCCCTTGAAAAGGGGCTTGCAGACCAGGTAATGACTCTTGAGGATGCAATAACAATTTCTGACTTAATTATTGTTGCCATACCTGTTGATGCTACGCTGGTTTTACTTCCCCGGTTACTTTCATTGATAAACAAACAAGCTGTAATGGATGTAGGTTCAACCAAGCAAATGATTTGCGAAGCTGTAAAAGACCATCCAAAACGTAGCCGGTTTTGTGCCACGCATCCTATGTGGGGAACAGAATATAGTGGACCCTTAGCTGCTACAGTTAATGCATTTTCAGGCAAGGCTGCAGTTATTTGCAATGCTTTGGAATCTGATGGAGATGTATTGGATACCGTAAAAACCCTTTATGCAGGATTGAATATGCACCTGGTAACTATGGATGCTAAAGCCCATGACGTACATACTGCGTATATCAGTCATGTATCACATATTACTTCATTTGCGTTGGCCAATACTGTGCTTGAAAAAGAAAAAGAGGATGATGCCATATTTGAACTCGCCAGCGGTGGATTTGAAAGCACAGTTCGGCTGGCCAAAAGTAATCCTGAAATGTGGGTGCCCATTTTTGAACAGAACAGGGACAATGTCCTGGATGTATTGAATGAACATATCAGCCAGTTAAAAAAATTTAAAGCCTGCCTGGAAAAAGATAATTATGAATACCTGGCGGCATTAATAAAAAATGCCAACAGCATTGAAAGAATAATAAAATAAAACCTTCTATTTTTAATAAGTAAATGACTGAATATAATGAACAATAATATTTTAGATATATGGAATAAACGTCCACTGGTGATAAGTGGTCCCTGCAGTGCAGAAACCGAGGAACAGGTGATAGAAACTGCAACACAACTGGCTGCTACAGGTAAAGTTGATATGCTCCGTGCAGGCATCTGGAAACCAAGAACTAAACCTGGTATGTTTGAAGGCATTGGTGTGAAAGCATTGCCATGGATGCACAACGCAAAAAAAATAACGGGGCTGCCCATTACAGTGGAAGTAGCTACAGCAAAACATGTGCAGGATGCCTTACAGTTTGATGTGGATGTTCTTTGGATAGGTGCCCGAACTACTGTAAATCCTTTTAGTGTGCAGGAAATTGCAGATGCGCTTCGGGGTACTGATGTTCCTGTATTGGTAAAAAATCCTATAAACCCCGACCTTGAATTGTGGAGCGGAGCTATTGAACGGCTACAAAAAGTTGGTGTAAAGAATATTGGCATGATTCACCGGGGGTTTAGTTCCTACGGTAATACTGAATTTCGCAATGCACCTATGTGGCATCTTCCTATCGAAATGAAAAGGCGGTACCCGGAGATGTTGCTTATTTGCGATCCCTCTCATATATGCGGCAACAGAACCTTATTGCAGCAGGTAGCGCAGAAAAGTATTGATCTCGATTTTGGCGGGATTATGCTGGAAAGCCATATTGATCCAGACAATGCCTGGAGTGATGCTAAACAACAAATTACGCCGGCCATTCTTTCTGTAATGCTGGATTCGCTTATATGGCGAACAGAAACTGTAACAACGATAGAAGCTATTACTGCCCTTACCCATTTAAGGGAACAAATAAACCAGGTTGATGATGAATTGCTTACCCTCATCGGCCTTAGAATGAAACTTGCAGATAAAATAGGAACCTATAAAAAGGAAAACAATATCACCATATTGCAAACCAACCGATGGAACGACATATTGGAAAAAGCCATAACCAAGGGAGACCTGTTGGATCTGAGCAAAGAATTTATTGTACGCTATTTTGATGCAGTGCACATGGAAAGTATCAATCACCAGAATAAAATTATGAATGGATAATATGAAGGAGCAAATATTTAATTTCCGGCAGCAGGGTGTGAAAGTTTATTTTAATTTATCCTTTGCTGAATTATCCACCATTGCAAATATCTCAAAGATCGTAATCGTTACCGATGAAAATATTTTTGCACTTCATAAAAATAAATTTGAAGGCATTGCCTGCATTGTTGTAAAAGCAGGAGAGCAATATAAGCAACAGGCTACGGTTGATTTTATTATTGCTGAATTACTTAAACTGGGTGCAGATAAGCAAACTGTTTTATTGGGCGTAGGAGGAGGTGTGGTTACAGATATAACCGGTTATGCGGCCAGTATTTATAAAAGGGGAATTGGACTTGCCCTGGTGCCTACCAGTATCCTGGCAATGGTAGATGCTGCCATTGGCGGTAAGAACGGTGTAGATGCTGGTATTTACAAGAATATGGTGGGCACAGTGTATCAACCTTCTTTTGTTTTGTACGATTATGATTTTTTAAAAACACTTCCTGGGAATGAATGGGTAAACGGGTTTGCGGAAATTATAAAACATGCCTGTATAAAAGATGCAGCTTTATTTGGCGTTCTTGAAAATTATTTGCTGAAAGATTTTCAGAATGATGCTGAACTTACTGCAGCATTGATAGAAAAAAATGTATTGCTTAAAATGGATGTGGTTACAAACGATGAATTTGAAAGGGGTGATCGTAAACTATTGAACTTTGGGCATACTATAGGACATGCCATTGAGAATCTTCACAAACTTCCACATGGTCATGCAGTGAGTATTGGTATGATTGCCGCCTGCAATCTTTCTGAAAAAATAAATAATTTTCATTTTGATGATGCCGGTAGGGTTGTAAAATTGCTTGCATCATATAATTTACCAGTGGATATTGAAACGGATTATGATAAAGTTTTTGATGTACTAAAGTTGGATAAAAAAGTGAAAGGTAACAGCGTTGATTTTATTTTACTTGATTCAATTGGTAAGGCAATTATTAAACCCATCCCCCTGGAAAATCTTAAGCAACATTTTAAAGCCATTCTTTAATGAAGGTTATTGTTAGTCCATCTGGTATAAAGGGAACCATAGTTGCCCCGCCTTCTAAAAGTGCCATGCAGCGGGCCCTGGCACTGGCCCTGCTCCATAATGGTACAACAATTATAGAAAACCCGGGTATCAGCAATGATGATAAAGCTGCCATAGAAATAATAAAAAACTGCGGCGCAATTATTAAAGTTGAAGGAAATAAATTGATCATTAACAGTAAGGGAAAAGTAAATCCAGAAGGGGATATATTTTTTGGTGAAAGCGGTTTGTCACTTAGAATGTTTGCGCCCATCATTGCATTAAGTGAAAGGAACGTCTTATTAAATGGAGCAGGAAGTTTATTAAAAAGACCTATAAGTTTTTTTGATGACGTTTTCCCACTGCTTCAAATTCATACTTTAACGAATGATGGGAAACTCCCTGTAAAAATAAAAGGTCCGCTTAAACCTATTGACATAGAAATTGATGGATCATCAAGTTCACAATATTTAACGGGATTATTATTTGCTTATGCGTCAAGCGCAGATAGAGAGATTGTCATTAAAGTAAACAATCTTAAAAGCAAGCCTTACATAGCACTAAGTCTGCAAATGCTCATTCATTTTGGTTACAATGTTCAATGGCAGGAGAATGATCATTTTCATATAACTCCTATTTCAAAAAAAGAAAATACCATACATTACTTTACAGAGGGAGACTGGAGTGGGGCAGCTTTTTTATTGGTTGCAGGAGCCATTGCAGGAAACATAACGGTTAAGGGGCTGAGCTTACATTCTGCACAAGCTGATAAAGCAATTGTTGAAGTATTAAAAAATTGCGGTGCTCACATAATGGCAAATGAAAACGAAATACTCATTAGCAATCAGCAACCATTAAGTGCATTTCATTTTGATGCTACTCATTGCCCTGATCTTTTTCCACCTTTGGCTGCATTGGCCTGTTATTGCCAAGGTACATCCTTGATAAGCGGCGTATCCAGGCTGGTAGCCAAAGAAAGCGACAGGGCAGCAAGTTTATTAGATATCTTCAGCAGCATGGGGGCCGATATTGAAGTAACAGGAGATGACATGAAAATTACAGGCGGGATTATTCTAAAAGGAGCATCTTTACATTCGCATCACGATCACCGCATTGCTATGGCAGCGGCGGTGGCAGCATTATGTGCCGATGGAGAAACAAGTATAGAAAACGCAGAAGCAGTTG
>JBDSYV010000094.1:0-25579 GCA_040110925.1 Ferruginibacter sp.
ACCACGCAAACTAAAAACAGCTTGTGTATTTACATTTCGGGCTTTTGTAATAGAACCACTTGCACTATCTCCTTCTGTAATAAAAATGCTGCTTTCTTTTTGTTTTTCTATAATGCTGTCTTTGTCCTTTCCTGCAGGTTCATCATTGTAATGATACTTGCAATCACGCAGTTTTTTGTTGTGAAGGTTTGCCTTTTTTGCCCGCTCGTTTGCCAGTTTTTTAATGCCAGCCAGTTCTTTGCGTTCTCTTTCATTCTGCTCAATTCTTCTCTTGAGTGCATCAGCAGTGGCCGTATTTTTATGCAGGAAATTATTAAGTTCTTTGCCCAGGAAATCGCCTATGAAATTCTTCATGCTCGGGCCATTTTCGTAAACCGTCTGTGAGCCCAATTTTGTTTTTGTCTGGCTTTCAAAAACTGGTTCCTGCACCCTTACCGAAATGGCAGCACAAACACTACCGCGTATATCAGCAGCATCGTAATCTTTTTTATAAAAATCACGGATAGTTTTTACCAGCGCTTCACGGAAAGCCGCAAGATGCGTACCGCCCTGTGTGGTAAACTGTCCGTTTACAAAACTGTAATACTCTTCACCATAGCTGCTTTCATGCGTCAGCGCTACTTCAATGTCTTCTCCTTTCAGGTGAATGATGGGGTAGCGAATTTCATCTTCATTGGTTTTGCGTTGAAGCAAATCAAGCAATCCGTTTTTACTTACATAACGCTTGTTGTTAAGGTTCATTACCAGCCCGGCATTCAGGTAACAATAGTTCCAGAACTGGTTATCGAGATACTCCTGTACAAAATGAAAATTTTTAAAAACCGTATCATCCGGTATAAAGGTTACAAAGGTTCCATTCTCTTCTTTGGTTGCGCCTTCCTTATGTTCTTTAATCAAAATTCCCCTATCAAATTCTGCCGTTTTTTCTTTGCCTTCACGGTAGGCAGTTACTTTAAAATAAGAGCTTAATGCATTCACCGCTTTTGTACCCACGCCATTAAGTCCCACGCTTTTTTGAAAAGCCTTGCTATCGTACTTGGCGCCGGTGTTCATCTTGCTCACTACATCCACCACTTTGCCCAGTGGTATGCCGCGTCCATAATCCCTTACAGTTATGGTTTTCCCATCAATTTTCACATCCACATGCTTGCCATAGCCCATTGTATGTTCATCAATGCAGTTATCAATCACTTCCTTTAGCAGCACATATATACCATCATCAGGGCTGCTTCCATCGCCAAGTTTGCCAATGTACATACCCGGGCGAAGGCGTATATGTTCCTGCCAATCAAGGCTGCGGATATTTTCTTCGGTATAATTAAACAAATCCTTTTCTGCCATTCCGTTAATTTTTTTTAACCCAGCATTTTCGCATCCATCAGCTTCATTGGCGTCGCACTCTTGTACAATAAATCTTTAATGAGCAAAAAACAACAACAATAATGAAGATGAAAACAACTGGTTTCAGCGTGCGAATATAGCAGAATGCCATCAGTTTACTCCGGCAACATTTATCCACAAGCCTGCAAATAATTTTATCGCAAATAATTTGTATTCGAAATATATTCAATAGCCTTAATCAGCCATTCTGTCGCTAATTATTACATTTTTAGACAATAAGTCTGATTTATTTGCTCCATTTTTTACATTTTGACCTAAAAGTTCTAATGGAATACAATTTGAATAATAGGTTTCAAAGAACCATTACACTAAAATTTAAAAAAACTTATAACCATGACACTCGTAAAAGTAAACAACCCACTTACAAAACAACTGGACGGATTAATGAAAGATTTTTTCACAGAATTTCCTTCTACAGTTAGCAAAACATTCAGGGAAGACGTATTGCATTTTCCACCAGTAAACATTATTGATAAGGCAGATAAATACCTGCTGGAACTGGCTGCCCCGGGATTTGAGAAAGCTGATTTTAATGTAAAGCTGGATGAAAACCTTCTAACCATCAGCACAGAAAAAAAAGTAGAAAATGTAACTGAAGGTGAAAAAGTAATCCGCCGGGAATTCAGCTATAAAACATTTAAACGCAGTTTTACCGTAGATGAAAAGATAGATGTGGATAACATTAATGCCAAATACGAAAATGGAATATTAAGCCTGGAACTTCCCAAAAAACAAATTGAAAAAGCAAAGCCTAAAGAAATTAATATTCAATAAGAACGCATATACAGTTGGTTATCTTTAAGTTAGGTAAACCTCCCTGTTCCCGGGGAGGTTGTTTTAATTAATTTTTATTAGCTGAATTGATATACAATAAAATAGTTATTGGATTTTCCTTATGAAAAGCTGGCTGCATTTTAGCAAGTGTACAGTAAATCCATCATCCTTTAAAAAAGCCAATAACATTCAAGCAAGAGAAACCCATTAACGATTACGATTCCTGTGATATACTTTATGCTCTGAAGCATAGATAAGCCCGTTACTTTGACGGGTTTTTTCTATTTACTTATAACCCAGTATTTTAAGCATGCTTTGGGCAGTTTGCTCCTTGGCGTACACCCAATCTACGAGTTTCCCATTTTTATCATGCCCCACTATAATATGTTTGGGTGAAGGAATAAGGCAATGTTTTATACCGCCATAACCACTAATTTGGTCCTGGTATGCTCCTGTATGAAAAAAGCCAAGATATAAAGGCTCCGCAGCATCACTTCCTATTTTGGGCAAAAACACTTCGTTAATATGTTCCTCGCTGTCATAGTAATCGTGACTGTCGCAAGTGATGCCACCTAGTACCACCCGTTGGTATTCTTCGTCCCATTTATTTATGGGTAGCATCAGGAATTTTTCTCCTATACCCCAGGTATCTGGTAAAGTGGTGATGAAGGAGGAATCAATCATGTACCAGGTCTCACGGTCGTTCTGTCTTTTCTCTCCTATTACACTATAAATATGCCCCATGCTTTCTCCTACTGTATAACTCCCAAATTCAGTAAAGATATTAGGCATAGGCACCTTGGTCTTCTTGCAGGCCACTTTAATATTCCGAACTATTTCATTAATCATAAACTGGTAGTTGTAATCAAAACCCAGTGAATGTTTGATGGGGAAACCTCCTCCAATATTTATGGAATCCAGTTCGGGGCAAATCTTTTTTAACTGGCAATACAGGTTTATCACTTTGTTCAGTTCACTCCAGTAATAAATGTCATCCTTTATGCCTTTATTTAAAAACAGGTGAAGCATTTTTAATTGAAAACGGTGTTCGTTACCTTCAATTTTATCAACATAAAATTCAAGAATATCTTTTGCCCTTATTCCGAGCCTTGATGTATAAAATGGGAAGGATGGTTCTTCTTCCGTAGCCACCCTGATACCCAGGTTAAATGGTACTTTAACTGATTTTATATATGCCCTTAGTTCATCCGTATTATCTAAAACAGGTATTACATTTTTAAAGCCTGTATTAAGCAGGTTAGCGATACGATTTGTATAGGGTTTTTGTTTAAAGCCATTACAAATTATATAGGTATCCTTTGTAATCTTTCGCTTTGCGTATAACTTTTTTATAATTTCTATATCGTATGCATAAGAGGTTTCCAGGTGAATTTCATGTTTCAGAGCTTCTTCAACTACGAAACTAAAATGAGAACTCTTGGTACAATAACAGTAATGATATTGCCCTTCATATTTATGTTTTTTATAGGCATTGGCAAACATTTGTTTCGCCTTATTTATTTGCATTCCAATTTTAGGAAGATAGCTCAGTTTTAAGGGTGTACCGTATTTATCTATCAAAGCTTTTATATCCAGGCCATTGTATTGCAGGTAATCATTTTTCAACTGGAAATCTTCCTGGGGAAACTTAAATGTTTGCTGAACGAGATCATTATAAGTATTATTCATTTGTTATGGGGGCTGCTGGTGGGGTTAGTTTAAAAATAATTTATACAAAAGTAGTTTTTAGCTATGGAATACAATAAAAAACCGTTCCGGTTTTTACACGGAACGGTTAATATAAATTTTGGAATGACCCAACTTATTTAACTGAATTTACCAGTACTTTAAATGTTTCCGGCTCATTCATGGCCAGGTCAGCAAGCACTTTACGGTTAAGGTCAATTTTCTTAACGGCAAGCCTATGAATGAAATCGCTGTACGTCATACCTTCTTCTCTTACGGCTGCATTAATACGTGCAATCCATAAAGTGCGGTATTCACGCTTTTTCAACTTACGGCCTACATAACTGTAGGTTAGGCCTTTTTCCATTACATTTTTAGCAACGGTATATACATTTTTACGCTTGCCATAATAACCTTTGGCAGCTTTTAATATTCTTTTGCGGCGGGCCCTGCTGGCTACTGCATTTACTGAACGTGGCATATCTTAATTTTTTTATGCTATTAATTAATTTTTTTCTTCATTTTCCCTTTTGGGAGTTATTGTTTATTTCAGCCCTAGCAGGCGCCTTACAAAATGAAGATTCGCATCACTTACAATACCATCTAAACGCATACCACGCTTACGCTTGGTTGATTTTTTGGTAAGAATGTGACGTCTGAAAGCTTTTTGATGGGTGATTTTACCGGTACCGGTAACTTTGAAGCGCTTTTTTGCGCTACTGTTGGTTTTAACCTTTGGCATTATTAATAACTTAATTAGTTACTCCCTGCTGGCGCTCCCGCAAGGGCGGGAAACTTATGGAGCCGTGTGGGAAATGTCCGAAAAAAGATTTTATTTTTCGGGCTGCAAAGCTATGTAATTATTATGAGATAACCTGCCTGAAATGATAAAATATGGTAGATTTTATATGCTTTGCTGTCGTTTACTCGCTTTTATTGCTCCCAGGTAGCGGTTCAATTCGTCTTTCACTTTTGGAAATAAAAACAATAATCCTATCATATTGGGAAAAACCATGGCCAGTATCATAGCATCTGAAAACTGGATTACTGCTCCCAGAGTAGCTGAAGCCCCAATAATTACAAAAGCCAGGAATAGTAATTTATAAGTAAGGTCAGAAATCTTTCCCCTTCCGAATAAAAATTTCCATGCCTGCAAACCATAGTAAGACCAGGAAATCATGGTAGAAAAGGCAAATAAAACTATGGCTACCGTAAGTACATATGAAAAGTGAGGAATCACATCGTTATATGCAGCGGAAGTAAGGTCAACGCCACCAATGGGTAGACCGGTAGAATTTAACAAAACAGTACCTCCACTTCCACCATAGATGAATACACCCTGCATATTGTAAATAACGATAACAAGCGCTGTCATTGTACAAATCACAACCGTATCAATAAATGGCTCAAGCAGGGAAACTATTCCTTCTGATGCAGGATACCTGGTACGCACAGCGGAGTGGGCAATGGCTGCTGAACCAGCACCAGCTTCGTTAGAAAATACTGCTCTTCTAAAACCCTGGATTAACACACCCGCAATACCACCTAAACCAGCAGCAGGAGCAAATGCCTGTGTAAATATCAGTCTGAATGCTTCTCCAATCAGGTTATAATGAAAACCAATGATAATTAAAGAAGCAAGTATGTAAAGTATAGCCATAAACGGCACTATCTTTTCCGTTACCGTTGCTATTCTTTTTATTCCACCGATGATCACACTCCCAACCAGGGCGGCAAGTAAAATTCCTACAATAAAACCAGACGAACTTCCTTGCATACCTGTCATACTTATAATTTGTGCTGCAGCCTGGTTACTCTGAAAGGCATTACCCCCACCAAATGAACCGCCAACACAAAGTATAGCAAACAAAATAGCCATAGGTTTTGCAATAAAAGAAAGTGCAGTACTCTTCAAGCCTTTTTTCAGGTAGTACATCGGGCCGCCATATACCACGCCATTTGTGTCAAGGTCGCGGTATTTTACACCAAGGGTACACTCTACAAATTTTGTTGACATACCTAATATACCGCATAGTATCATCCAGAAAGTAGCACCCGGCCCACCTATGGACACTGCAACCGCCACACCTGCAATATTCCCTAAACCCACAGTACCAGAAACGGCTGTTGCCAGGGCCTGGAAATGATTTACTTCTCCATGGTGTGACTCATCTTTTATAGTTTTTACGATATCGCCTTCCACTACATTCAATGTATCTTCAGGATGAACTACAACAGCATTATCATCCAGGTAATCGTATTTACCTCTTACAACTTTTATTGCTAAACCAAACCGCCGGATATTTACAAAAGAAAAATATAGTGTAAAAAAAACAGCGCCAGCTACCAGGAGAATTACTACAAAGGGAACACTAATGGTATCGGAAAATCGAACTGGAAAAAAAACGATTGATTCCCACCAGTTGGCAATAGGTTCAAACCATTCATTTACCCGCTCATCAAAACCCTTAGTTTTTGCAGGTACATCCTGGGCCCATACAATTCCAGGACAAATAATAGTTGCAGCAAATAATAAAATCCTCCTTGAAAAATTTTTCATTTATAAGTTGGTTTTGGTTAGTATGTACTATTTTGTAAGTTGACAATTACGGGTAGTAAAAAACGAATATCTGCTTTTTTATTAATAATTAAAAAATTGCCTGCTAAAACGCATGCCTATGTTTACCATCATGCTCTACCCATCTACCTGCATGTTCGAAGGCACATACCTGAATCATGGACGAGGTACTTATTTTCCTTTCACTGTTATCGGAAGCCCCGAACTTAAAGACAAATATGATTTCTCCTTTACCCCAAGAGGTATAAAAGGCATGGCAGAAACACCATTGTTTATGAATGAGGTTTGTTATGGCCTGGATCTGCGAAATTATGATATAAGCCTTCTACGCAAAAGCAAACAAATAAACCTGCAAGTGATCATGGAACTTTACAAGGCCTCACCTTACAAAGAAAAATTTTTCGATTCAAAACTAAGTAAGCAGATGGGTGTGATTGAAAGGTTGATCGGCTCAGGACTATTCCGGCAGCAGGTCATTGATGGAAAATCAGAAAATGACATTCGTGCAAGCTGGGAACCAGGATTGAATGAATTTAAACTGATGAGAAAAAAATATTTGTTGTATCCCTGATTCTTTTATTCTATTTGAAAGAATCATTTTATACAAAAAAAATAGGCTGCGAATTCGCAGCCTATTTTGTATTCTATTGATAAATTTATTTCCCAACCACAAGTTTAGCCATTTGTGTAACTGAACCTGTTTGAATTTTTACAAAATACATTCCGTTTGCCAATTGACCAATATCTAATTTTCTGGAATTTTCACCTTTATTCAAAGTAAGGGTTTTGCTTAAAACCGAAGCACCTGTTTGACTGATAACAGAAACCTGGGCAATTCCACTGTTCTCTGAATTGATTGCCAGATTTACAAAGAATCCTGCAGGGTTTGGTGAAACAGTAAATTTGTTGGCAGCTATTGTTTCTCTTGTGGCAGTACCAGTTTGTACCCTTAATGTGTAGCAACTGACTGCATTCCAGGCCCCATTGTTTTTTGGATAAACCCTTACATAATAATTACCCGCTGTAGCTGTCCCGCTTATAGTTTCATCTGCAGTACCATTATTTAAAGATGATTGCATTACGCTACCGGCACTATTCAATAATGCAAGTTGATAATCTGCAGGTAATGTAGAAAGTGAAACTGTTATTGTACCACCTGTGGTGATAGTGAACTTGTAGTAATCATTATCCCCTCTAACTTCAATCAATCCAAATACATCAGTATTTAAAGGAATAACTGCTGCTCCTGCAGTCGTGCCATTCGTAGATACATCAAATGCGCCCGGGCAAACAGCGCCTTCTGCATTAGTTGTAAATTGTGCCGGTGAATAACTACTTGTGAGACTATTTATACAATTTGTCCTCACTCTCCAATCGTATAATGTTGATGCTGTTAAACCTGCAATACCAACTGAGGTAGATGGAGTTGCCGTTGCTGCATTGATCCATGTTCCTGATGATGCTTCTTTATAATCCACATCATAATTGGCATCACCGCTTAAGCTGGACCAGCCAAGAGTTGCACTGCTGGTTGTGATGGCTGAAGTTGTTAGCCCTGTTGTGGCACTGCATGTAGGTGCTGATGCTGTGGTGAATTGAGCCTGTGCATAACTGCTACTACTAGATGAACAATTTGTTCTTACTCTCCAATCATATAATGTAGCTGAGGTTAAGCCTGATACATTAACAGAGGTTGATGCAGTTGCGGTTGCAGCAGGGATCCATGTTCCGGATGAGGCTGTTTTATAATCCACATCATAACTTAGGGCTCCACTTGCTGCAGTCCAACTTATAGTTGCACTGGTTTGTGTAATTGATGATGATGTTAATCCTGTAGGCGCTGAACAAGCAGCTGCACCGGAAATAGTAAAGTTGGTATTTGAAATATCAAAGAAGATATTTCCTACTGACTCTACTTTTATACGATTTGTTGTGCCTGGCGTAGCAGGAACAGTAACAATAGCAGAACCATTGTTAGGTACAGATGAAGCTAATGTTATAGGGAAAGTTTGTCCTCCGTCGGTTGACAAAAGGATATTTACATTCGCACAATTTACAGTACCGGCATTGGTACCATTAACGTTCCAGGTCACTGCGACATTACTACCTGCATTCCATGTAATATTTGTATTTGGAGATGTAACAGCAAATGGACCTGCAGTATTGGTAACAGTAACTACCACATCTGTAAAGGCTGTTTGCCCGATTGCCATAGGTGCTGAAGAATTGAAGACATGGTTATCTCTTACAGTTAAACGGAAATTAAGAGTTCGGGAAACGGAACTAAGGGCTTCAATATTCGCACCTGCATCACCACCAGGCAATGGTCCTGTAACCATTCCTCCTGCGAGTATTGTCGATAATTTTGGAAATAATCTTGTACCGGAAATTGTTGGGCTAAATGAAAGCCAGTTAGGCCCGGTTGTCTTGGTTGGTGAAGCAACACTGTTAGTGCCAGATGTAGTTGAATTATCATTTTGTTCCCAGCAATAAGTCAACGCATCAGCATTGGCATCAGTAGCTGAGCCGGTAAGTGCAAATGGCGTGCTGATAGGAATCGTATAATTGTTTACGGTAGCAATTACGGGTGCCACATTATTTGCTGTAATATTAGTAGAAACCGGGCATGTTTTGCCAGCCAGGTTTGCCTGAATTTGTGCAATAGAATTTTCATGAAATATATCAATAGAATGTGGAGCCACATCCTGTGCAGTAATTCCAGCATAACCCATGATTGTGATACCTGAACCAACTTCTTTATTTGAATTTGTACCAGATTCAAGCGACATTGAGAATGTGTGGTTTGCCCCTAACTGGTGTCCCATTTCATGCACCACGTAGTCAATATCAAAATTATTACCCATAGGTATTCCATCGGCTGGGGAAGTAATTCCTGAGCCTTTTGCAAGTGAGTTACTGGTAGCAGGATTTACACAAACACAACCAATGCAACCGGCATTACCTCCACCACCTGATTTGCCAAACATATGGCCTATATCATAATTAGCACTCCCTATTACAGAAGTTAATGTCTGTTGCAGTTGTAAGTTCCACTGGCTTAATGTAGTTGAATATGGATCAGTAGAAGGGTTATAATAAATAACGCTGGTTGTATTATCAATCAGGTTAAGATGTAAAGCAAGATCTTTTTCAAACACGCCATTGCAACGGGTAAGTGTTGCATTATATGCGGCCAATACTAAGTCAACCTGGGTTGCACTTGTTGCGCCAAAATAATTGGCGTATTCCCCATTACAGGACTGTGCAAGGCGCATGGTTTTCAATACCCCTGTAGAACTGCCCGCTGCATATAGCTCTGGTGAAATCTGCTTGTTGATACTTGTGGCTAATTGTTTTTCATCAGTAGTGCAGTTCCATGGTAGTTCACCGTTATTTCTATGAGACCTGTAAACTGAATACACAGTATGATCGGCAGAATATGGTTCCATAAACTCATTTTCAGTTTCGGTCCTGAAAACCATTGTTTGTATGCCCTGTGGAGAAATACTCAATTTTAAAGTAGCATATTTATCGGTAATGCCTTTACCTGAGTATGCTCTTATTTCAGGAAATTTTGCTTGTAAATCGGGTTCAAAATTAGAAGCTTCAAAAACCTCGAAGGCTTCAAGGTTACCATCGGCATTAGGTAAAGAAATTAGGGTGGAAGTTTTCATGCGGTTAATCCCCACCACGGTAAATAATTCTTGCCTCAATGCAATAGCATTTAGGTTGAACAACTTAAATTCCTTTGGATAACTAAGCCTGGCAACGGCCTTATCAGTGGCGATATTACTTTGGCTCTCATTATTTGCAGACCAGAATCTATCTGCTTGTGAAAATCCTAAGCTGGTAATCAGGGCCAGCGTGATTGTTAGAAGTAAAACTTTTTTCATTTTTTTATTTTTATAATTGGAAAACGTATCAATAAATTGGTTTGAAAAAATATGGTTATTGCATAAAGAAATAAATTCGGAGTAAGGTTAAGCAACGCTATATAATTTAACCTGGGCCGTTGCTAAAAATAAAAAAAAGAGTAAAGAAAAAAAGGTAAAGATTTTTTCTCATGGTTAACTTATTTGGTTGATGATTTATGCCTGTTTTCCAACAGATACAGAATTATAAATTTAAAGCCTTTTTTTTAAAGCAAATGTATTTTTTGAAATAGATTTGAGAATTTATATAGAAAAGCTATCGCTAAACCTTAAGGAAAGGTTTTAATATTGATGGTTAAAAGATGAGTTTGGTGTTTCCTGGCAGATCTTCTATTTAATATTGGCCAGCAAATGTCAGGTCCTGAAAATGCAAAACGGATTATGCATATAATGATGAAGACGTAGAAAATTGATAAGGAAAAAATCGACCAGGCTTGTTTCAGGATTTTTATTGGGGATCATCATTCCATCTAATTCAACCGCTTGCTTCCGGATTGAATCCAGGAGTTTGCCATAATATTGAGAAACTCCATGTCGACAGGCTTCACCACATAATCATCGGCGCCAAGCTTTAATGCTTTTATTCTATCAATAATTTCGCATTTGGTGGTACAAAAAATAAAGGGAATATTATGCGTAACTGGATGTGAAGCTGACCTGTCTAAAAGTAATCTTAAAACCTCGTATCCATCCATGCCCAGCATCATAATTTCACATATTATTAAATCGGGTTTACATTCCCTTGCCATGGCAATTCCTGCAGATCCAGAATTGGCCGAAATTATTTGAAAACCTTCTATTTCAAAATACTCTTTAAAATTTTCAAGGATATTAAGATTGCTTTCAATTAATAAAATTTTTTTCATTTTAAGGGACTGGTAACTTTTTTGGAATGTTTAAAAACCTCACAATCTTCATTCATCTCACACATTAGTTATAAAGCAGTAAAAATCAATCAAGTATCAGTCCACTAAAAAAAATATTTAGAAAAGGAGTGTTATACAAAAAATTTAGGAAAGCTAACTCGCTAAGGCTTAGATGAAAATCGTTAGAAAAATAGTTTTATAAATGTATAACTATATATATACTGGGATTGTATCATTTCTTATAAACAAATATTTCCCCATTTAAATTCCCATAATAGGGGAATATTAAACTTCTGCCATGTAGGATATTATTTAAAGACAATATTCAATACATCCTATCAAACAACTCTGCCATTTCGAATTGGGTAACGTTGCTATTGAATTTACCTTGTTTTTTAGGCATTCAGTTTTTGTTCCAGGTCCAGATCATACTTTCTTGCATAATCTTTTGCCACATCATAACCTGCATCTGCATGCCTTATCACTCCCATACCCGGATCATTACGTAACACACGGCTAAGACGGGCAGCTGCTTCATCTGTGCCATCTGCAACGATCACCATACCTGCATGAATGCTATAACCCATGCCCACGCCACCACCATGATGAAGGCTAACCCAGCTTGCACCACCTGCAGTATTAACCATTGCATTCAGTATGGGCCAGTCGGCAACGGCATCGCTTCCATCAAGCATGGCTTCAGTTTCACGATTGGGAGATGCGACGCTACCGGTATCTAAATGATCTCTTCCGATTACAATAGGTGCTTTTACTTTTCCAGTGCGTACGAGTTCGTTAAAGGCAAGGCCAGCCATTTCTCTTTCGCCCTGGCCAAGCCAGCATATACGGGCAGGTAATCCCTGGAAGGCAATTTTTTCCTTGGCCATTTTCATCCAGCGTATCATGCCTTCATTTTCGGGAAACATATTTTTGATGATTTCATCTGTTACTGCAATATCATTTGGATCGCCACTAAGTGCGGCCCAGCGAAAAGGTCCTTTACCTTCGCAGAACAATGGGCGTATGTATGCAGGCACAAAGCCAGGGAAATCGAAACAGCGGCCTGCTTTTGAGATGATAGTTGATAGATGACCGGTGCCTCCTGGAGATTCATTGCTGTTGTCCTTCTGCCTACTATCATCTAACATCTTATTATTTTCATACTCCAATGCTCTTGCCCGGATATTGTTGCCGTAATCAAAAGTAATGGCGCCTTTATCCATGAGCTGCAGCATGAGTTGCACATGCAAATACATGCTTTCGTAGCTACTTTCAAGATATGCTTTGGGGTTTTCTTTGCGAAGAACGTTAGCCTGTTCATTCGTTAAAGTATGCGGTACATATCCTATCAATGGATCATGCGCAGATGTTTGATCAGTTAATGTATCAGGAACAATATTTCGTTCTAATAACCGCTGCAAAAGTGATACTGCATTACATAAGATCCCTATGCTCTTGCTGGCTCCCTCCATTTTATAGCTTATCGCTTTATCTATCGCTTCATCAATATCAGTATATTTTTCATCGAGATATTTTGTTTCAATGCGTTTTTCAATCCGCCATTCTTCCACTTCTGCAATCAGCGCCACGCCTTCGTTCATGGTAATGGCAAGTGGTTGTGCGCCACCCATGCCCCCAAGGCCGGCGCTTACATTTAGGGTTCCTTTTAAGCTACGATTAAAATGTTTGTCTGCTACTGCTCCATAGGTTTCATAGGTACCTTGCACAATACCCTGTGAGCCGATGTAAATCCAGCTACCTGCAGTCATCTGCCCATACATCATAAGTCCTTTTTTTTCCAGCTCGTCAAAATGTTTCCAGTTGGCCCAGTTAGGTACAAGCTGGCTATTGCTGATGAGCACTCTTGGGGCATCCTTATGTGTTTTTAAAATACCTACTGGTTTGCCGCTTTGGATCAGCAGGCTTTCATCATTCTCTAAGATTTTTAATGCTTTAATGATGTTGTCAAGTGCTTCAAAATTGCGTGCTGCTTTTCCACGCCCACCATAAACAATCAGGTCATCAGGACGCTCGGCCACTTCAGGATCAAGGTTGTTTAATAGCATCCTTAATGCTGCTTCCTGAATCCATCCTTTGCAGGAAAGTTTTGTGCCTGTTGGTGTTTTATATTTAATAGGGTCGTATTTGGTTTTAATAGTATTCATTTTTGAATTTGAATATTTAATTATTTGGTAATAAATTAAGGTTGCATTAATCTTCATCCAGGTCATAAGTCTGCAAAAAATCTACAGCCTTCGTCATGTCATTATGCAAGACCCTGTCTCCATCATTAAAACTTACCTGTTGCCTGAATGCCGTAATAATTTCCTCCAATGCAAAAGCTGTTTTTTGGGGCCGCCTGAATTCTATGGCCTGCACTGCAGAGAGCAATTCTATGGCCAGCACTTTTTCCACATTGTCCACTACCCTCTTGCATTTAGTAGCAGCATTGGCGCCCATGCTTACATGATCTTCCTGGTTGTTGCTGCTGCTGATACTATCCACACTTGCTGGTGTACACAATTGCTTGTTTTCACTTACTATGCCTGCGGCGGTATACTGTGGTATCATGAGACCGGAATGTAGCCCTGGATTTTTTACAAGGAATAGCGGCAAGTTGCGTTGCCCGCTGATTAACTGGTATGTTCGACGCTCACTAATACTTGCCAGTTCACTCATGGCGATACAAAGAAAATCAAGGCCTAACGCCAGTGGTTGGCCGTGAAAATTTCCGCCACTTACTATTAAATCTTCTTCCGGAAAAATATTAGGATTGTCCGTAACCGAATTGATTTCTTTTATAAAAATATTTTTTACATACTCAATGGTATCGTATGTTGCTCCATGCACCTGTGGTATGCAACGGAATGAATACGGATCCTGCACTTGTGATTTTTCTGTTTCAGCTATGCCACTTCCATTTAATAAATCACGCAGTTTTGCAGCCACATTTACCTGCCCCTCATGTGAACGAACAGCATGTATATGAGCATTCAAAGGTTCAGTACTGCAATCAAATGCATCTATACTTATGGCTGCAATAATGTTTGCCCATTGCATCAGCCGGTCAGCTTTTACAAGATTATGTAATCCATAAGCACTCATAAACTGGGTGCCATTTATCAATGCAAGCCCTTCTTTGCTTTTTAAAGTGATGGGTTGCCAGTCTAATAAATTTAATACTTCCGCTGTTGGCATTTTTTTATACTTGTAACAAACCTCACCAAGCCCGATAAGTGGAAGGCTTAGATGGCTTAAAGGAGCAAGATCACCGGAAGCTCCAAGAGAACCTTGTGTAAAAATAATTGGGATGACATCATTATTATACATATCCATCAGGCGGTTCACAGTTTTCGCCTGCACACCTGAATGTCCATAACTGAGTGATTTTATCTTGAGCATCAGCATCAGTTTTACGATATCATTTGGAACCTCCTCTCCCATTCCGCAGGCATGAGATTTTAAAAGGTTGCTTTGCAGTTCTTCCAATTGTTCATTATCTATCTGAACATTTTGTAAATATCCAAAGCCGGTATTGATGCCATAAAACAATTCATCGGTACTGGCTAATTTCTTATCAAGATATTGCCGGCAGTTGGTAATGCGCTCATGAGCATCAAATGTTATAGACACCATTTGCTGAAATTTCAACAGGTTTTTAATTTGCTGAAAACTTGTATGCTTCCGGTCAATAGGTAAATAATTATAACTCATGACTTAATTTATAAAATTAAAATACGGCTTATGCAAAGAGACAAAATTTACTTCCATACATCATTGTTATCTTTGTTTATGTTGCTTAATTATAAGAAACTTTTAAACTTCATCAAAAATAATTAAAACATCAGGCTTTAATGCCATGAACAAATATATATTCTCAATATTATTATCAATTATTAGTATTTCAGCATCTTCACAAAAAGTGGAAATCATAAGTACTGGTAAAAATACATCTCTTCGTGGCCTTAGTGTAGTGAATGATAAAACGCTTTGGGTAAGCGGAAGTAATGGTACTGTGGGGCGTTCCCTTGACTCAGGAAAAACATGGAATTGGATGCAGGTTAAGGGTTTTGAAAAAACTGATTTCAGGGATATTGAAGCATTTGATGAAACTACAGCTGTGATAATGGGAATTTCGGAACCGGCCTATATCTTAAAAACTTTTGATGGTGGGGAAAACTGGAAAGTCATTTATGAGAATAAAACAAAAGGAATGTTTCTTGATGCAATGGAATTCTGGAATGAACAGAGTGGAATTGTATTGGGTGATCCTATAAATGGCAAAATGTTTATAGCCCGTACTTTTGATGGTGGCTTGAACTGGCGAACACTACCTGAGGCAAATTATCCAGTGGCTGACAGTGGTGAAGCTTGCTTTGCCAGCAGCGGCACCAATATCCGTAAAAGAACCAATGCCGAAGCGGTATTTATTAGCGGTGGGCTAAAGTCTAATCTCTTTATAAGGGATAAAAAAATATTACTGCCGATTCTGCAGGGTAAAGAATCAACCGGGGCTAATTCTATTGCCATAAAAAATAAAAATACTTTTATAGTTGTAGGCGGAGATTTTACAAAGAAAGATGATACAACAAAAAATTGTGTGATTACCACTAATGCCGGCAGATCCTGGACTTCTCCACAAAGGCCTCCCCATGGGTATAGAAGTTGTATAGAATATTTACAAAAGAAAACCTGGGTTAGCTGTGGATTGAATGGCGTGGATTACAGTACAGATGATGGCAGTAATTTTAACCTGATAAGCAGCGAAGGATTTCATGTGGTGCGTAAGGCTAAGCATGGCAAAACAGTTTACTTTGCTGGAGGTAATGGTAAAATCGGGCGTCTTGTTTTATAAATACATCCCTGGAGTTTCCCCCAAAAAACCTGCCGGTAAAAACTGCAGGCAGTATGTACATTTATAGATTTTAATTTAAACTCCGGAAATCTACCGGAACAAGTTTGCTCACGCCGGCTTCCTGCATTGTTACGCCATAGATCACATCCACTGCACTCATCGTCATTTTGTTGTGAGTAACAATGATAAACTGCGAGTTTTCGCTGAACTGCTTTATCATATTAGTAAACTTGCCAACGTTCGCATCATCCAGCGGGGCATCCACTTCATCAAGAATACAGAATGGTGCTGGTTTTATTAAATAAATGGCAAACAACAAGGCTGTCGCGGTTAATGTTTTTTCTCCGCCACTTAACTGCCCGATGCTGCTTGGCCGTTTGCCTTTAGGTTTGGCAATAATATCAATGCCCGTCTCTGCAAGATTATCCGGGTCAACCAGGATCATGTCTGCAGTATCCTCATCACTGAATAGCGCTTTAAATACTTTCTGGAAATTTTCTCTTGTTTTGTTAAACGTATCCAGGAACTGCTGGTTGGCTGTAGCTTCCACCTCCTGTATGGTTTGCATCAGGCTATCCTTTGCAGTTACCAAATCTGTTTTTTGTTCCAGGATAAACTCATAACGCTTTTTCATTTCGGTATAAGCCTCAATTGCTGTAGGATTTATTTCACCTATATTTTCCAGTCGTTTACGCATGCGTTCATTTTTTTCCTGCAAATCTTCCAGGGGAACATCGCCGGTGCGTGGCTCATCAATAATAACATCCAGATCAACCCGGAACTCTACATTCAATCTTTCTTTCATTCCTGCCAGTTGTAGTTTCAGGTCTGTAAGCCTGTCTTTAATTTCATTCAGTAAATTATCAATGCCTTCTTTTGATTTTTGTTTACTGCGCAGTTCATTTTCTTTTTCAGTGAGTATGTTGCGGATATTATAATATTCCTGGTCAGCTTGGTTGAGTTTTTTCTCTTCTGCTTCTTTGTTTTGCAACATAATTAGCAATAAGGCTTCCAACTCAGCGAGTATTGAAGTTGTTTGGTCAATATTGGTACTGGCTTCTTCTAACTGTGCAGTGCTGCTTTGCACTTGAACATTCAACTCCGTTAGCTGGTTGGATTTAAATTCCAGTTCCTGTTTTAAAGAACTGAGTTTACTTTGCTGACGGGTGAAAGCGAGATTATTTTCATTGAATATATGCGTGGCTGAATTATATTCCTTTTCTGCAGCTTCGTAATCTGTTTCAACTAATTGTAGTTTATCTGCAACTTCTTTCAATTGTAAATTGAACGTATTCAATTCAAGTCTTGTTCCTTCAATTGCTTGCTGGTTAGTTAAAAGCTGTTTGCCCATTTCTTCAAGTCTGGAAGTGCTGGTAACTTCTAATTGGCCGAGGTTTTCTATTTTATTCTGAAATGAAAAAACAAGGTTGGTTAAATTATTTATTTCCTGTTGTGTAATCTTAATGGCATTCTCCTGCAGTTGTTCATTGAATGCTATTACAGCTGAATGATGTTGTTGTATTTCAGCTTTCAACTTATTTACTATTTTATCCTGGAGTACGATTTCAACCTGTAACTTTTCTACGTTTTTTGCCCTTCCAATTTTCTTGCCTTCAAAAAGCCCAACACTACCACCAGTTAAAAAATGTTTCCCTTTTACAAACCTTCCATTTTTTTCAAGTACAACTGCCCCATTACTATTATGCAATGCTTCCTCAGTTTCTGCAATAAATACATTGCCCAGTAAATGTTTTGCAAGATTTTTATACTTATCATCTATTTCTATTACATCTAACGAGGCAATTGTTTCGGCAGGTTGATGACTTTCCACTTCGCCATCAAATTTATCAAGCAAGAAGAAATTGGCTTTGCCTTTTTTGTTATCATCCAATAAATGAACTGCCTGTAATCCTTCCGCAAGATTGTTCACTACATAATAATTCAGGTAGGGTTCAAGAACATTTTCTACCGCGGCCCGGTATTGTTCTTTTACATAGATGATGTCTGAAAGTAAAGGTGCCTCATGATTCCAACCAGTATTTTTATGTAAAAATTTCACACTTTCCGGGTAACCTTCCATTGAATCCACAAGGCTTTTAAGAAGGTCATGTTCATTCTTTTTAGAATCTAATTTTCGGTTTTCATCAGCCAGCTTATTACGCAGGCCTTCCATTTGCTGTTGCGTTTGGAGAATCTGCTCCTTTGTTTGCTCGTGCTGAAGCTGAAGTTTTTCAAGTTCTGCTTTTTTCTTGCTAAGTTCTGTTTCTTTAATTTCATTATCCAACTGCAATTGCTGTAATTGTTGCTGGCGTTGTTTTTTTTCTTCTTCTATTTGCGCAATTGATCTTTGCAGGTTTTGTATAGAGGTATCAGCAACGGCAACCTTTTTCTCTGCATCAAATTGGTTTCTCTGGATTGCCTGGTTATCTTTTCTTAACAGATCAATGCTACTCCTTTTTTCATCAAAAATACTCCGCTTATCTTCTACTGCTTTTTTTAACTCCTGCAGTCTTAATTCCAGTTCCTGGAGTTTCTGCTGTTCATCATTTATCTGTAATCCACTAAACTCAATACTTTCCTGCAAGCCAGTTAATTGTCCACCGGCTTTTTTCAAAAATTCATCAAGGCTCTGTTTGCGTTCTTTTAAATATTGTAAACGTTGTGTGCTGAGGTTCTTTTCATTTTCCTTATTCCGTACTTTGTCCAGCATTTCATTATAAGCATGTTGCATTTGCTGGAGCATTTTTTCTTTTTCAACAAATGCAAGTTTCTCCCCTTCAAGCACAGCAAATTCTTTTGCAATAGTAGTTTCCAGTTCAATACGTTTGTCAACTTCTTTTTGCTGTTTTTCATTCAGGTCACGGTAAGTAATATTAAAACCTTCCAATGCGGCTTTTGCCAGTTCAATACTTACTTCCTTGTATTCTTTTTTAATTTCAAAATATTTCTCAGCTTTCTTTGCCTGGCTTTCCAGGGTTTTCAATTGATTATGTATTTCAAAAAGCAAATCTTCTATTCGGGCAAGGTCTTGCTCAGTTGCGTCCAACTTTAGTTTTGCTTCTTTCTTTCTCGTTTTGTAGATCGTAATCCCGGCAGCCTGCTCCAGCATTTTTCGGCGGCTATTTTCTTTGTCTTTAATAATATCATCCACCATTCCCAATTCTATGATGGCATAACTGTCTGTGCTGATACCGGTATCCATAAATAAGTTATGAATATCTTTCAGGCGGCAGGCTACGTCATTGAGGCGATATTCACTTTCTCCACTCTTGTAATATTTACGGGTTACGGTTACGGTATTAAACTCAGTAGGAAGAAGGTTTTTTGTATTTTCAAACGTTAGGCTCACTTCTGCAAGGCCACTGGCACTGCGGGTTTTGCTACCATTGAAGACAAGGCTTTCCAGGTTTTCGCTTCGAAGGTTACTTATTTTGTGCTCGCCAATAACCCAGCGGATGCTGTCAATAATATTACTTTTACCACAGCCGTTAGGGCCAATTACACCTGTAATTCCTTCATCAAAATTCAATATGGTTTTATCTGCAAAACTTTTAAATCCTTTGATTTCTAAACTTTTTAATCTCACTATAATTCCTTTTTTTTATAAGTGGGCAAACCTACATGAAATAACCATTTAAAAACAGAATTGATACCTGCTAAAATTGATTTTTTCAATAGTTTTCTATAAAATTCACCTGGTTATTATCCTGAAAATTGCCGGGATGGGTAAATTATAAATTCTCTCACATGAAATTGAGTAATATTTAAGGTAGGCTTGCATTTTAAAAAGTTTCTTATACACAGATTCTTCACATATAATTCAGGCATAAATTTTTCTACTAATATATGAATAAGAAAATATTTAATGTTTAAACAACGAATTATATTTACCTTGCAGGTATTCAATCTAAAATAAATAAACATGGAAAAAGAAAAATGGGTTCTGGATCCTGCTCATAGCGAGATAGGATTTAAAGTAAAACACCTGATGATAACCAATGTGAAGGGCAGTTTTACTGAATTTGACGCCAGCATTTATACCACCGGCGATGATTTTATGAGTGCTGAAATTGACTGTTGGATAAACGCAGCTTCTATCACGACTGGTAGTGCAGACAGGGACAAGCATCTTGTGAGCCCAGATTTTCTTGATGTGGAATATCATAAACAAATAACTTTTATTGCAAACACTTATGAAAATGTAGATGGTGACGGTAGTTATGAACTTTGGGGTGAACTGACCATTAAAGGCATTAGTAAAAAAATAAAATTAGATGTAGAATTTGGTGGAGTGGTAAAAGATCCCTGGGGTAATGAAAAAGCTGGATTTACTATTAATGGCAAAATAAACCGGGCGGATTGGGGGCTTACCTGGAATGCGGCACTGGAAACCGGCGGAGTATTGGTTAGTGATACCATCAATATAAGTTGTGAGGTACAGTTAATGCGTGCAGTATGAATTAAATAAATAATAATGACAAAGATTAAAATTATTTCCTCCAGTGTACGCACGGGACGAAAAAGTAACCGTGTTGTACTTTACTTTAAAAAATACCTGGAAGAAAATAATATTGACGAAGTAGAGGTTATTGATTTGAAGGAATATAATTTCCCCGTTTTTGAAGAGCGGTTGAAAAATTTGTCAGATCCATCCTCTGCCCTGCTGGCTTATGCGTCAAAAATTAAGGAAGCAGATGGCATTATCATCGTAACACCAGAATATAATGGAGGTTATCCGGCCAGCCTGAAAAATGCCATAGATGTTTTATATGCAGAATGGTATCATAAACCCTTAGCTATTTGTACCGTTTCAGACGGTGTGTTTGGAGGTAGCCAGGTAATTACTTCACTGCAATTCAGTTTATGGAAAATAAAAGCATGGATTGTTCCGGCAATGTTTCCGGTTCCCTCTGTTGGAAAATCTTTTGACGAAAATGGCATGCCTGCAGATAAAGAAGCAACAGATAAAAGGGCAGCAATCTTTATAAATGAACTTATATGGGCTATTAATTTATCTGCCACCCCTGAACCGCCTGGTCCTGTTAAATAAAAGATAATAAGGACAGAACGAAATCACTCTGCTTCAATGAGTGTATTTTTGAGAAAAAAAAGATGAAATTAATTTTAAGTATTTGCTGTGTAGCAATGGGCCTAAATTCCATTGCACAGCAAAAAGTCATTACCCAGGCAACAATAAGTACCACTACAAATGTTATTGCACCAGATGAAGAGGATGCAAGCAGTGTACAACAACAAGGCGGTGCCGGTTTTAATTTCCGCAACTTTGGCGACGGTGAAACAAAGTCTACCACCTACTATAAAGATGCCATGGTAAAAACGGTGATTAAAACTGACATGGGCCGCACCACTACCATCAGGAATAATGATACAAAAGTTACTACTACCCTTATGGAAATAATGGGAAATAAAATGGGCTTCTATGCATCTGATGATGAACAGAAAGAAATGAAGATAAAAATGGATAGCATGATGCAGGCACGCAGTGCAGCAGATACAAGTCAACACAAGCGAACGGTTTCATCGTCAACTGCTTCAAATGTTGACATTGTTTATACCGAAGAAACAAAAAAAATTGCCGGTTATAATTGTAAGAAAGCATTGGTAATTACCACCCGTATTTTAGGGTTAAAAGATACTACCCTTGCCTGGTATAGTCCCGAAATTAAATTTGAGAACCTTGGCTATACGGGCGGCCTTAGTGGTTTTGGTGCTGTAGTATCTAATTCAAACGGGTTGGAAAAAATAAATGGGTTTGTTATGCGCTACGAAATGAAAATGCGCCGTAACAGGCAAATGATTGTGGAAGTAACAAAAATTGAAATAGGGAAGGATTTAGCAGCAAAAGAATTTGAAGTACCCAAAGATTTTGATCTTAAGCCGATGAAGGAAATGCAAAATATGATGGGAGGAAGAGGAGTTCCTGGTGGCGGTCCTGGTATGCAGATAATAAGAAACTAAAATAAGTGTTGTACAAAAAAAGTGTTTCATTTTGTGAGGCACTTTTTTTATGCCTGTTAAATTACAACATTACTGAACATATTTTTAGTTGGCCAACCTGGGTAGATGAGAAATAAAACCGGGCTTTCATTTCTGAAAGCCCGGTATATAAATGTTTAATTTTGAAAAATTTTATAATGCATTTTTCTTAGCATCAGCAGCCGAGGCTTTTTTCAAATCTTTTTTCACAGTGTACACTTCGCTAAGATTGGATAGCAATCCTTTGTAATTCCCTTTTTGCGAAGCCTTCAAAGTAGGTTGAGCATCAAACCATGCAGATGCTATTTCACCATATACTATAAATTCATCCATTGTTTTATGGTATTTGGTATTCAAATCCGCTTTTTTCTTAACTGCTTCAGGCGATGTTCCTTTTAAGGTTGATATTTCAGCACTTATATCAGATGCCATATTGTAAAGATGATTTGCCATTAATACAGTTGCATCAATTCCCTTATCATTTGCGATGGCCACTTTTAATGTTTTTGTAAGCAGTTCTTTGTTTTCGTTTGCATTTTTCGTTGTAGCATCTTTACCGTAAATACTGTTAAACAATTCAACTGAATAATTATAGGAAAGTGTGAAACTGTTCGGATGGACTGTAAGCAATTCATTATACTTGTTCATCAGCGCAACTTTATCACCTGTCTTACGCAGTTTTTCAATTTCAAGATCATTCCAATACGGATCATCAGGATAAAACTTTTTGGCTTTTTCGACTAATGGCACCAGGTTAGCTTCATCATTATTTTTATAATAGTGTTCTACCAGCGTCTCATATACTTCCTGGTATGTAGGACCAGTTACGTTAGCATCAACAAGTCTGCGATATAGAGGAATGGCAAGGCTTTCATTCTTAGCTAACCCGGCTGCAATAGCTGAATTTAAAACAAGGGCTGTATCCAGTACATGCAACTTTACACCTTCGTATTCATACTTCTTTGACAAAATAAAATTCTTTATCTCCTCTGCCTTTTGAAAGGAATTATACGCATCCATATATTGCTTATCATTAAACTGTGCAGCACCTAAATCAAAATACCCAAAATACAAATCAAGATATGGGCGATAAGTTTCCAGTTTCAGCCGTAAATCTTTTGTATCTAATTCCTGCGTTTTTTTAAATGCTTCAAATGCCTTCAATCGTAAATCATAAATTTCGGCATTCGAAATAGATTTTTCATAGGAATACGCATGATATATCTTTCCTTTAAAATACCAGGCTTCAGATTTATCCTGGTTTTTGGAATCAGCCAAAAACTTATCAATAGCCGTTTTGCTTTCCACCCATTTTTGTTTATTAATTAAAGCTACAATGGCATCCAGGTCCTGTGCTGAAAGCGCAAAAGCAAAAAAGTAAGCAATAATCATCAATAAAAATTTCTTCATTGTCATATTTTTTTTGTGGTGATAAAGATATTGGTTTCATTTAAATTTATTGCTTGTAAACTGCTAAAATGGAGCCGTAATATGCTAAGGATAATAAAAAACCAGAAACTACTAGCGCAAATGTCATTAATTTTATCTGCTAAGTTTAAATTAGATTGATAAGCCAGGAAACCATACAACAGATTCAGAGCAGAATTGACATTATTGAGATAGTTGGCTCATTTGTAAAACTGAAAAAAAGGGGAGCAAATTACCTTGGGCTCTGCCCGTTTCACAATGAAAAAAGCCCTTCTTTTACAGTATCTCCCTCTAAAGAAATATATAAATGTTTTGGCTGTGGTAAAAGTGGCAATACAGTGGGTTTCATTATGGAGCATGAAAAATATAGTTATGTAGAAGCATTACGCTGGCTTGCCCAAAAGTACAATGTTGAAATAGAGGAAAAGGAGGTTAGTCCCGAGTTCAGGCAGCAACAGCAGCTTTCTGATAGCTTATTTATCATAAATAATTTTGCAAAAGATTTTTTTGCTGATGCTTTATTTAATACTGAAGAAGGACAGGATATCGGGCTTAGCTATTTAAAACAAAGAGGATTCAGGGAAGATATCATTAAGAAATTTCAGTTAGGCTATAACCCACAGGCAAGAAATGCATTTGCAACAGCCGCTATTGAAGCAAAATATAACCTGGATTACCTTCAAAAGGCAGGAGTAGTTGCCCTTAGAGATGGAGAACCAATGGATAACTACAGGGGTAGAATAATATTTCCTGTGCACAACCAGAGTGGAAAAGTATTGGGTTTTGGTGCAAGACTTATTAAAAATAATGACAAGGCGCCAAAGTATATCAACACGCCTGAGAACGAAATTTATATAAAAAGCAAAATCCTATACGGCTCATACTTTGCCCGAATGGCCATTGATAAGGCAGATGAATGCCTGCTTGTAGAAGGATATACTGACGTGGTTAGCCTGCACCAGGCAGGCATTGAAAATGTTGTGGCAAGTGGTGGTACTTCGCTTACTCCTGACCAACTCAGGCTAATTAAAAAATATACAAATAATCTAACTATAATTTATGATGGTGATAGTGCAGGAGTAAAAGCAGCGCTGAGAGGTTTGGACCTGGCCCTTGAACAAAGCCTTAATGTAAGACTGGTATTGATACCGGATAAAGAAGATCCTGATAGTTATGTAAACAAACTAGGAGCTAAAGAATTTACTTCTTTTATTGACGCCAATAAAAAAGATTTCATATTATTTAAACTGGAACTTGCGCTGGAAGATGCAGGAAATGACAGTGCAAAAAAAGCTGCTATTGTAAACCAGATTGCTGAAACCATTGCTAAAATAGATAAAGCTGAAGAATTTACGAGAAGGCAGGATTATATAAAACAGGTTGCGGAATTGCTGAAAATTGAAGAGGGTGGATTAAATGCATTGGTAAATAAATTCGTCAGGGATAAGGTTATAAAAGAAGAAAATAGGTTTGATAAAGCACAAGAGCCCCCTATTGAAAGTTTTAGTGGGACAAGGTCAGAAGACAATGAAAACCTTTCCTTATTCAATAGGGATGAAATGCAGGAACAAGCTTTAATCCGGAATTTACTGGAATTTGGTCTTAAATTATGGAACGAAAATCAATCTGTTGCAGAATATCTTTTTGAACAGGCAGAAGAAAATGAACTGGACAGGATGATAGATAATAAGGCATTGCTTCAGATTTGGGAAATATACAAGGAATGGTATATGGAGGGGTTAATGCCAAATGCCAAAAGCTTTTTATACCACGATGATAGTAATCTGCGTACGCTGGTAATAAACATTATGGATGTAAATACTGAAATCAGCCCCAACTGGAAAGAACATATTGAAGGCCATATAGCAACCAGGGAAGAATTATTTAAGGAAGAAGTAAATTCCAGCCTTGCATATTTAAAATTGAGGAAAATTAAAAAACTTATTGAGCAGAACCAGGTGGATATGCAACATGCCTTAAGTTCGGATGAACAAATGATTTACCTGCAAACGCATCAGCATTTAAAGCAAATGGAAAAAGATATTACCCGACAGATGGGAAC
>JBDSYV010000095.1:0-12410 GCA_040110925.1 Ferruginibacter sp.
GAGGAATGATGGTGGACACTATGAAAACCTATGGAGCTGATTCTTTCGCAGGAAGATTATCCTGTGTGTTACAGGGTTCATCGGATACAACCTTTTATGTGATTGCTGTATATTTTGGCGCTGTGTCTGTAAAAAATACACGTTATGCTGTGGGTGCCATGCTGCTGGCAGATCTAGTGGGGATTATTACTTCTATTTTATTGTGTTATTTATTTTTTGGTGCAGCCTTATGAAACTAGTTTAATATTTTTTCAACATGCAGTAGCTTGCCATTTTCATCTACACCTTCCAGTGTTAGTTTAAAATGTTTGCTGCTGTCATCATTGTAAAATTCAAATTCAAGCTTTTCATTTTTTATTAAAAGTTCGGTGTTCCAATAAAGTGTATTTCGTATGTCTGCAAACTCACTATCAGGATTAATTTTGCTGTAATCCATGGTATAAAATTCACGGTTTACGGAAAAGCCTGTTTTCTTTATAAAATCAAAACCTCGTTGCCTCCAGTCACGGGTAGATTTGCCCTTGGTAGTATATAGCGCTATGGCCCCACGATTTGCTCCTATGGCAATTCCTGAAGCCCCTTTAAACACTTTAACCAATGCTACATCATTAGGATTTATGAAATCGACAATATCTATAGATACAGGCACTTCATTTAAAAAGAAGGTAACCCCAGATGGGCTGCCATCGGTGCTAAACACACCGAGCCCTGCATACCTGCCAAAGTTTACCTGCGTCCCTGTATCGGTTTTATTTATGGCAATGCCTGGCACCATGCGCTGAAGGTATTGCCATATATCATAATAGTTTCCTTCATCCATTACAAGGGTTTGATCACTGGCCTGGAAAATATCCGTTGCGTATAATTGGTTCAAAGAATCGGCTACAGATATTTTCTTTGTTTTTACTACTACAGCATCCAGCGTTTTGGCCCTGCCTGATTCGGGAAGCATATCCCATGCCTTCATTATTTCTTTGCCAACCACTCCATGAACGAATTTATAATCAGGCAATAAATAATCAACCCGCTTTATGGTATCAATGTAGGCAGGAAAAAGATTAATAGTTACAATACCGTTTTCTTTTTTAAGGTTGGTACCCTGGTAAAATAACGTGGCTTCTTTCTGAAAATTAATATTATCCACCACAAATTGTGATTTGCTATTGATGTTTGCTTCTGACATGATTGTAGTAGAATCTTCCCCTTTAATGATCAGGTTTATTTTGCCGGATGTTAAAGGCGTTTTTCCATTAGCCTGCATAACTGTGCCTGCAGCATAAAGAGTGGTTTCAAAAGCAAATTTTAAGGGAGCATATTTATAAGCTATGATTTCTGGCCACGTAAATCTTCTCCAGCCATTAGTCATCATTAGTAAATCAAGATGTGCAATGGTACTGTCTTCTTTATTAAGAAAATATTGATAAGGCGCATGTATGTTTCCATGCAAATCTGAAGTAAGTAATAAACTGCTATATATATTATCATTCGCAGGCTGGTTATTTATAAGGGTATTAACAACCGAGATTGCTCCGTTTATTTTTTTCCATCCTGGCAAAGAGATTGAAATATTGTTTTTTGCCCTTGCAGAAGAATTTACATTACTGCTTACATATCCCGTGGTCTCATGATTGGCCACAAAGAATAACCTTTCTGCCAGTGCTGTTCCCTGCCCATTCAATACGGTTAGCTGTACTATTCCTGGTGGTAGATTTTTTTTATTTATAGCTACGGCATCCATGCCTTCATCCATATTAAGCCGGGCCATGTATACTACTTTATAATGTTGTTGTGCTACCAATAGTAAATCATTATAGGCAGCAGCATTATGTTGCGACCTGCTTACTTTAATAAAAGTTTTACCGGCATTACTGTTATCTACGTTAATATTAATGCCTTCAGGTAAAAAACCTGGAAGCATTTTCTTTTCTATTTTTCCATCGGGCCATTGAATTTCTGCTTCGTAAATTTTGCCATCCACAGGCATAAACTGGAATGTACCCATACCATCAAAACTGCTGTTGAAATTTGCGATTTGATTTCCAGAGTTATCTTTTATTATCCCCTGCACTGCTGTGGGAATTAAATTATTTGTTGTGGCTTTAAAGGCAACTTTGCAATCAAGACCTTCAATAATATTGCCGCCTTCCGGCATAAAATGTAAAGCATAAGAGTTGCTGCTGTTTGCAGGAATATTAGGTACAGGCTTTATGGCATTATATACCTGTATTTTTTTTGTACAAATAAAGGCAGGAAAATTAAGCATCCATAAGCTATATGAAGTAAGGAAATAATTTCCGGAACCGAGGTCGGATATTAGATCAATGTCTCCTTTACCTGTTCCATTTTGTAAAGGGATCATTTTTTTACTTAGTACTTTACCTGCTTCATCTGCTAATATGACATAAGTAATTTTGCTTAAAGCCGATGGTTTGTTATCCAGCAGGGTATATACTTTAAACCAAATTGTTTCACCAGACAGGTAAATACTTTTATCTGTCTGTAAATAAGATTTCTCCTGTGGCCTGAGCAGGGAAAATGAATCCAGGGCTTCTACCATTTTTTCTTCAAGGGGTTGGCAGAATGTATTTGCCTGTATGAAAATGAGGATTAAGAAATAAAACTTTTTCATGAAGCGGATAAATTAGAAGGGGTGAAAAATAATTACAGATCTATAGGCTAATAGTAAATAAAAAACTGCTTTCAAAATAATGAAAGCAGTTTAAAAAGTGAAACATATTATATTATTAGGGTTTCAATAATCCATTGATGGCATGTATTACGCCATTTGATGATAGTACATCAGGTATTGTAATTTGAAATGGCGCTGGGTTATTAGTGCCCTTGATATTAACACCACCAGTAAGACTGATAACCAGGTTTGTACCCTGAACTGTTTTAAGGTTACCGGCTTTGAAATCAGGAGAAAAAATACGCTGGGCTACCAGGTGATACCGGATAATCCCGGTAAGGGTAGTAAGCGCTGCACCCGAAGCAGTGGCAATAGTTGCAGAGTCGTAGCCTGCAGCGGTCATAACATTATTAGGCACAGCCAAAATAGTATATGGGTTTGCAGTGATGGCGGTAGCCGTTTTGGTAATGGCCTGCAGGAACTGCTTATAATTTGGATTGAGTGCCAGGTTTGTCGCATTGGTATTGTATGGGGGAACCAGCACCCTGTCAATGATATGCAGGAATCCGTTAGAAGCTTGAATATTAGGTTCAGACACTTTTGCCCCGTTAATAAAAGCAAACCCGCCAACGTACCTGCTGGCATATTGTGTAAAGCCTCCCTGTGTAGTCATAGTAGCATTTGGACCCTGTGGTATTTCAGTAAATGACCTTGATGTTGCCTGTATATGATATGTAAGTAATTGCACCAGTAAATTTGAATCTATATTATTCAAATCAGCTGCAGTAGTTATGCCAATGGCATTAAAGGCCGCATTGGTTGGGGCCCAAACTGTGTAAGGTCCACCACCCTGGGTAAAGGTTGTTAACCTGGTTTTAGTTAACGCTGCACTAAATAGAGATAAGTTAGATTTATTGGTAATAAGTTTATCCAGGTTATCGCCAACGGGTGCAGGTGCATCATTTTTATCACATGAAGCCAGCAATGTAACCAGGGATAATGCTGCGAGGTAATTTCTAAATTTTAAGTTCTTTAATATTTTCATTGTTTTTATTTTTATTGGTTTACAGCTACCGATACATTGGCTTTACGTGTGGCATCTACTACACCTAGATAACCCCGGCTGATAAAAGATAGAATGCGCTTGTTAGTATTAATGGCAAGTCGGTAATATGCCGATGCAAAAATGGCCGGCCCCGGAGCAGAACCTGCGATCCTGATGGAAAAAGTATCAGCAACACCTGAAGGCATGTTAAAAAAGTCTGTAAATTCCTTGTATTTAATATTACCTTTTAATAAGGTGTTATTTTGGTAAAAATCCACTGCAGTCGAATTCGGTACCAGGTTAATAAACCTGATATTGGCAAAACCTGAGTCTACAGGAGTTGTGCCGTTATCTGGTGCCAGCACTGCTGCTTTGGAGGTTGCTGTATCAGCCACATACAATGTATATTTCTTATTTGCTTCCAGGGTTTGGGTGGTTTCAAATAGTTTACTTACCAGGTTGTAGGTACCTTGGTTAGTGGTATAAAATTCGAACTTATTTACACCTGCGTTTAATTTAAAATAATCGCCGCCAGTACCGCCACCTGTATTGTAGCCACCTCCGGGATAGGGGTAAGGACTGGCAAACGGACTGCTAATGCGTACTCCATTATTATATACCAATTGTGTTTTCGCAATGGAATCCATGGTGAATAAACCCACTTTTAGCAATGCAAATCCATCGGGATATGTGTGCTCCGTAGTTTTAAAGGTATTTTTTTCGCAGGCAGCAAGGGCAAATACGGCAGCCAGCATGTAGAAAATATATTTTTTCATTTTTTTGATTTTTAGTTTTATAAAAACAAATTAGGGTTGTGAAAACCAGGTTTCATATGTATGGTAGTCACCATTTAGTGCGCCAATGCGCAGTAACTCATCGCGGTTCCAAACATATTCTGAGTTGAATCTCGGCCTTACGCGATAAACAGGCTTGCCCAGGTTCTCGGGTGCCAGCTTCGTCAAATCTAATGTAAACCCAAGGTAAACGGCATTGTTAGTTACAGGATCAAGGTCGGCTGTCCAATGATAACGACGCATATCTACAAAAGTTTCAAAAAAGCCCCATCCATAAAGTGCTATATATTTTTGAAGCATAATATCGCTGAGGGTTATCGTAGCCACGGTTCTTCTTACATCATTGCCATTCAGGTATGCGGTTCTCTCTGCGGCTGTAATTGGGTTGCCGGTATATAACACATTGTTTCCCCTTGGGAAATTGGGTCTGTTAATAAAATCAAAATGAAGGTTTATACCTTTTGTATATGCATCTAGAGCAACGCCTGTATTTCCTTTTTTATAGGCAGCTTCTGCTTTCATAAATTGTATTTCAGATGCTGTCATAATAGGCATTACCACTTTATCGCCAAATAGATATTTACGGAATTGCGACGAAAATACATTGGAACTTGGGTTCACATATAAAGTATCTCCAAAAGGAATGGCCACTTTTTTTCGAGCATTAATCCAGTTGGTGCTATTGGTTGCATATGTCCACCAGTTTGCCAGGGCTACATAAGGATCGGCAACACCGGGGTCAAGTCCACGGAATCCGCCATTACCATTCGTGGTATCGTGGCTTGCTGCCAGGATATGTTTTAGCCTAGGATCGCGATTGAATGCAGTAGCACTGGTTGCCGTTACACCACTCAAAATACTTCCGTCCAGTAATCTTACAATAAAATTTGTTTGGCGAAGCGTAGTGAGATTATTGCGGTAAGTGCCAAAGAAATTGGCATCGTCGTTTTTTAAAGCATCGAATGGAATTACAAAATCATCATCTACAACCGAAAGAGAGCTGTCACAATAATCCATTACTGCCTGGGCGTTGTAAGTAGCCTTATTAGTAATGCGGTGAGCATTGCGAGCAAGGAGACCAAAAGTGAATTTTTTCCATTTGGGAATGCTCCCGTTATACACAAAATCACCCTTTGATAATCTTGAAGAACTTGGATTATAATCCGAACGATTTAAATAAGTTATGGCCAGTTTTGCCAGTGAATCTACTCCACGGTAAACTACTTCCTGGTCATCATACTTAAAAAAGGCCTGGTTTTCTTTAAATGCATCAGTAAAAATAATAGGGCCATGGTAATCTGTTGCATATTGAAACATCAATGCTTTAAGGCTTAATGCAGCGCCTACATAATCCCACTGGCCGTTTTTAATGCCATTATCAATGATATAATTAAGATTTTGACCAAGGCCAAAATAGGTTTGCCTCCAGATATCTCCATTTACATCACTGCTTGCCGTGTAACCCATCAGGTCAATATTAGAATTGGATGTAGCGCCTGTTGACCAGTTTTGGATATACCTACCGGCATAGCGAGCATCAAATTGTAATCCCCTGGGAATAGCTGCCAGTTGAGTTGGGAAAACTGAAGAAGGGTCTGGGAACTGAGGTGTATCGGGATCGCTATTAATATCCAGGTATTTTTTACAACCTGTGAGGGATGCAATGCCTGTCATTACTATAAGCCCTAATATGATAATTTTTTTCATTTCTAATTTTTTTATTTTTTTTAAAATTGAACTCTACAACCAAAATTTACTCCACGTGGTGTAGCCAGTGAACCATAATCAATTCCTGCACCACCATATCCACGTGCAAAGGCAGTGTTAGCATTTACGCTAGGATCAGCACCTGTATAGTTTGTAATCATAAACAGGTCTGTTCCGGTTACAAATACCGAAGCGCCTTTAATCCATTTTTGCCTGGCCATTAATGCTTTTGGTAAACGATAAGTAAGGGTAGCATCTCTAAGTCTCATCCAGTTTACTGATTCAATAAAATCTGATTCGGTCACTGAAGTTGCGGTAAAATAATCAGACCTGTAATAAGGATAAATAGTAATGGTACTACGTGTAGGATTTGTGGTATTCTGAAGGCCGTCATTTAATACCCCGGTAATATTTACAGGTTTTTCCCTGTCGAGAGTGCGTTTGCTAAGGCCCTGTAAGTAAAGCCAGAATTCATTACCATTAAATACATCACCACCTTTACGGAAATCTAAATTAAAACTCAACGTAAAATCTTTATAGGAGAATGTATTTATCAGGCCCACTTTAAAGTCGGGCTGACGATCGCCCACGATAAAGAAATCGGCACCGGTTGATGCTGGTAATCCTGTAGTAGGATTTATTATTAATTCTCCATTAGCATTCCTTAAATAAACTGATCCTGAAAGGTTACCTGTAAACGCACCTGCATATGCCTGTGAACGAAGGTTTCCAAGAACCCATGTGTCGGAATCATAGTAGGTAGGAAGGTCTGCCGGCATCCTTAATATCTTACCACGGTTACGGTCAAAATTTGCTGTTACATCCCAGGTAAAGTTTTTACGTTTAACTGCATTTACGTTTAGTGTGGCTTCAATACCTTTATTTTCTACTAAACCACCATTGAAATATTTAATTACATAGCCAGTACCATAGCTGCTTCTTGCTGCAAGAATCTGGTCTTTACTACGCAGTGAATAATGAGTAAGGTCTAAACTAATTCTGTTTTTCAGGAATTTTAATTCGGTACCGAATTCAAAGTTTTTAGTAAACTCTGGTTTCAATCCAAAATTGTTTCCTGTAAATCCATATGCGTAACCACCTCCTGTAGTAATCTGCGACTGGAAGGTATAATCAATTACATATGGCAATAATGGTCCCTTTCCAGTAGTGCCATAAGAAGCCCTGAGTTTGCCATAGCTAAGCCACTCAAGTGTATTTAGCGCCTTTAATTCTGTAAAAACAAAACTAATCGAGGCAGCTCCATAATTGAAATAAGGATTCTTTTCCACAAACTTTGACATAAAGGTTGAGTTGCCTTCCCTGTTACCGGCAAAGGATAAGTAAACCATATTGTTATATCCTAGTGAGTATGTTGCAAATAACCTGGTTTTTCTAACATTCATTATGGTTGTTTTAGCATCCCGGCTAGTAGGGTCAGTATTATTAAGCGATGCAAAATTTAACTCATAAAATCTTTCTCCCCGTTGGGCATCAATCCTTGTTTTGTAATCATCTACTGATGCTCCAAGAGTTAAGGCATTAGAAAAATTTCCAAACTTTTTTCGGCCGGTAACCTGGAAAACATTATTCAGGTTTTTTGTATTCTGCTGGTAAACGGAGTAAAAGCCATTAGTTGAAAATCCGGAACGGGAAAGTGGATGAATAAGCAGATCCCCCGTTTGGGAATAAACATCCAGACCTGTAATGGTCTTTATATTCAACCACTTCAGGGGGTCTATATTGATGGTAAAGTTACCAGTGATTCTATCCAGCTTATCCTGTGACCTGTTTTTATTTACATCCCAGAATGGATTATCAAACTCTGTAGAATTGGAGGCATTACTTTTATAAATTTTCCTGCTGCCATCAGTGTTTTGGTAATCTCTTACATCCACATCACTCGGGAAATTTAGTAGGTTAAGTAAATAACCGCCGGCTCCTTTTGTTGATTTATCTGTAATAGTGTTTACATAATTAAAGGAAGTAGAAATATTAATCTTTTGAGAAACCTTTGCTGTTCCGCCCAGGCGGATAGAAAGTTTTTCAAATCCCGTCATTGGCACTACGCCTTCCTGGTTTGCATAATTTACAGATAAACGATAAGTAGAAACATCCGACCCACCTTCTACATTAATATTATGTTTTTGTGTAAATCCTGTTTTGAAAAATGCGTTGACATTATCATAGAATTTTGTGTCGGGAGCGTATTTAGGGCCAAAGTATGCCGAGATAGCTCCTGCAGCATAAGGATTCACTGTCGCATTTTGATCTGCAATGCCAGCTGTACCTCTTCCATAAACCTGTTGAATCTCTGGAAAACGGTACACCTTTTCAAAGCGGAAAGAATTATCATAATTAACCGTTGCTTTACCTGATTTACCTTTCCTGGTAGTAATAACAATAGCTCCAGAAGCGCCGTCAGAGCCATATAAAGCAGTAGCTTCAGGGCCTTTTAAGATAGTAACTGATTCTATATCTGCAGGATTAATATCTGCAGCCCGGTTGGTGTAATCTGAGTTCCGATTTCCCAGTGCAACAGAGTTACCAGAGGCCAGGTTTTCCTGGTTCATGGTTTGGTTGTCATAAGGTACACCATCAACAACAAACAGTGGCTGGTTATTACCACCCAGGGATACCGCTCCTCTTAACACAATGGAAGTAGAGGCACCTGGAACACCTGAGGTAGGCGTAATGTTTGCCCCGGCTACCCGCCCAGCCAATGCATTTATCCAGTTATCTCTTTGAGTCTCAGCAATCTCTTCACCCTTTACATCTTGTGCAGAATACCCTAATTCTCTTTTGCTCTTGCGGGTGCCGTAAGCAGTAACTACTACCTCACCTAATTGTTTTTGTGCCTGCACAAGACGGATATTTACTTTATCCGAAGCGCCTACAATTGCTTCCTGCCGGGTATAGTCAATAAAAGTAAATACCAATACATCTCCCGTATTTGCAGTAATAGAATAGCTGCCGACCTGGTTTGTTTTGGTGGCATTGCTTTTTCCTTTTACGGTAACCGTTACATCACGCAACGGGGTATTATCATCATCACCGATAACCACGCCTGAAATTACTCTGGCTTGAGCTAGGGATGAATTGGCATAAAATACGCCCACCCCAAATAATAACATTAAAAGAAGAATTTTTCGCATAGCAATCTTTTTAATTGTTTAAGTTTTTTAAATGCATTAGTCAATACAGTCTTCCGGATAAATATAGGTTTTTAAGGATGAATTTTATTTATATAAAATATTACAAAACTTTGATACCTGCCTCAACATATGGCTGTAGCAGTGGATGTGTGGGCTCCAACTCGGTTACCAGCACATCAATTTTTGCAGCTTCACACACGTGTATGGGCTGCAGGGTATTTAATTTTTCTGAAATGGTTAAGCAAATTACTTTTTGAGAAGAGGCTATCATCTGTTGTTTTAGCTGCACCACATCCCAATCATTATCTGTAATTCCGTGTTCCAGGTTTATGGCATTGATGCCTAAAAAACATAGGTCTGCTTTTAAACTCTTTATCCTCGCCATAGCATCCGGACCTGTAGTTATTTTTGCTGTTTTTGATAATTTACCTCCAAGCACAATGACATCAATATTTGGATGATGCATGTAAGCTGATATGGCGGGAATACTTCCGGAAATAAAGCTGGCAAATAAAGCAGGCGGTAAAGCTTTGGCCAGTTCAATAATGGTAGTACCACCCCCGGAAAGTACAAACATGCCATTGCTTATAAGAGAAACAGCTTTTTGGGCAATTAGTTTTTTCTGCTGTTGTGCGTAAATAGGTTCTGAAGTTTGAGCTATGTGGCTAAATGAATGAGAAAGTGCACCACCATGTACTTTTATCAATTTACCGAATTCTGATAATTCCTGTAAATCACGACGAATAGTATCTTCTGATACTGCAATATCATTACTAAGCGTAGTAGATAATACCTTATTGTGTAGGTTAACCTGGTGTAATATATATGCCTGGCGCTCTCTCTTAAGCATTTGTTAAAGTTTCTAAGAGTCAATATTAAATACAAATAAGCAGAAAGCTGCAAAAATTATTCATATTTAATCCACAATTAGAAAAAAAGCCGCAAATTCCTGAATAAAACAGCAATTATTCTTCTGTCTCTTCATCTGTTTCTGCCTCGGTAAAAATATTGATGAGTTGCTTGGCCTTGTAAATGGCATTTAAATAACGATTGCCTGAAACGATGATAGTTGCATCTTCACGAATGAGTCTTATGAAAACAGCATTATTCCCATGCCACCATCCATTATGAAAAATAACTTTGTTATCTGGCGAATAAATATTCATTCTCCAGCCAAGACCATAATTTTTTATCCCTGGTCTTTCATTACTATATGGACTGTATGCCTGCTGCAGGGTAGATGGTTTCAGGATATTAGTTTTGCTCAATGCCCTATCCCAGTTTAATAAATCTCTTACGGTACTATATACATTTTTATCGCCATAAACATTATCAAGAAAGCCATTGCCAATTTCTATTCCTCTCCAATCATAGCTTGGCGTAATCCGGTTGCTGTCGGCTGGTGTATAAACAAAACTATTATGCATTTGCAATGGATGAAAAAAGGTACTATCCATAAAATGAGGAAATGCTTGTCCTGAAATTTTTTCAACGAGAAGGGCCAGTAAAGCATAGTTGGTATTGCAATAGGTGAACCTGCTATTGGGGGCACCTATGTTTTTAATATCTGCTTTTCTTGCAATTAATGTATCCAGCACATCCTGGTTAGTCAGGAATTTTGATTTGTCCCATCCCAACTCTTCCATAAAATAAAGATAGTTAGGCAAACCGCTTCTGTGGCTCAAAAGGTTTCGCACCGTAACTCCCGGATAATTGAATGCTGGAAAATAAAAACTGTAAGAAGAGTCAATGTTCAATTTGTTCTGTTCCCATAATTTTAAAACCGCCATGGCAGTAAATGTTTTTGAAACAGAGGCAATATGGAATGGGGTATTGGCATTTATGGTATCCGTTCCTCTCAAATGTGCTGTGCCTTTATAAGTTTCAAAAATAATATTACCATTTTTGGCTACAAGAATTCCACCATTGAATCCACTGTTTTTTAAAATAGAATCAAACCAACGCTGGCTCGCTTGTTGAAAAAGATGATATTGGGTGCTGTTTAAAGGAGTGGGTTTAGGCAGAACAACCAGGCTGCTGTCCGTTATTGTTTTTTCTTTTGCTTTTGAAACAGAATTACAGGAAGTAAAAATAAGTAACCAAAATATGACTGAATAAAGAACTACACTGCGTGAAATGATTAATAACTGGTGGGGCTTGACAATATTGTACAAAGTGCTAAAAGCTGGTATCATATGAATATTAAAAACTTTATAAAGAATATATTTGCGCAAAATACTTGTATTTACTATGCCTGACAAAAAAAGTACCAGCTATCCAAAAGAGAAAATAAATATTCTTTTTTTAGAAAATATTAGTGATGTAGCTGTGAAGCGGTTTACAGAGGCCGGCTATACAAATGTAAAAAAAATTAATGCAGCTGTTAGTGAGGCGGAACTTTTGAAAGAAATAAAAAATGTTCACATTCTTGGAATACGAAGTAAAACTAATATCTCTGATCATATTTTACAAGCTGCACCAAAACTCCAGGCCATTGGTTGCTTCTGTATTGGTATAAACCAGGTGAACCTGGATGCCGCCACTGCAGCAGGTGTTGCCGTATTCAATGCACCATACAGTAATACAAGAAGCGTAGCTGAACTGGTGATTGCTGCATCCATAATGCTTATGCGTAAAATACCCGATAAAAATAAAGCAGCCCATGAAGGAGAGTGGCTGAAAGATGCAAGTGGCAGCCATGAAATAAGGGGCAAAACAATTGGCATTGTTGGATATGGAAATATCGGTAGCCAGGTAAGTGTACTCTCAGAAGCCCTGGGAATGAAAGTTATTTTTTATGATGCAGAAACCAAGCTGCCACTGGGTAATGCTGCCGACAGTAAATCGCTGAAAGAATTATTGCAGCATTCCGATATTGTAACATTGCATGTACCTGAATTAAGTACAACAAAAAATATCATCAATAAAACAACGCTGGGCTATTTTAAAAAAAATGCAGTACTTATAAATTATTCAAGAGGTGGGGTAGTAGATTTGAATGCATTAGCAAAAGCTTTGCTTAATGGGCATTTGAGCGGGGCTGCCGTAGATGTATTTCCGGAAGAGCCGGAAAAAAATGGAGA
>JBDSYV010000096.1:0-5285 GCA_040110925.1 Ferruginibacter sp.
CGGAAGCATTGCCCCGGATGAAAGAGGTTTCACGGAGGGTTTATGAGTTGATGAGAGATTTACATGCTAAATAAATTTCAAATAATCATAGCCTTTCCCAAGAATAGATTTATCATCGCTACCCAGCCATTTATTCAAAACCGTTGCATACACATTTTTAAAATCAATCGTATGTTTTAAATCCCCATCATTCAAATCTGATAGATCGGGCATAGCATTCAGAATACCTTTTTCTTTTAGCCCCCCGCTGATAAAAAACATATTGTTGGCTGTGCCATGATCAGTGCCATTACTTGCATTCTGCGATACCCTTCTTCCAAATTCCGAAAATGTCATCATCAACACATCCTGGAAACGGTTGTTGCTTTTCATATCAGTAGTAAAAGCTTTAATGGCATCATTCAACTCGGTGAATAATCTTTTTTGCGTGGCTTCCTGGTTCACATGTGTATCAAAACTACCAAGTGAAACATAATAAACTTTTGTATTGATATCGGAAAGAATCAATGAAGCAATTGTCTTTAAATTTTTTCCCATTTCCGAATTGGGGTAGGTTGCATTTGTAGGATGCAATTTGCTTTGCTGAAAAATATAATCAGCACTGCTCAGTGTTCCACTCATGGTTTTGTACAAATAATCTGCAGCGGCTTCATCTGCATTTTTATGAGCTGCATTTATCTCCTGATAAAACTTTTCATTACTACTGCTATATAAGCGGCGGGGATCTTTAAAGGCCAGGCCACTGTTATCTTTACCTTTCAAGGCAAGACTTAGTACATCATCAATCTCAAGAGCATGCGTGGGCTTATCGCATCCACTGCATTGTGCATCCAAATAGCGGCCAAGCCATCCCGTGTTCACATAATCTTTGCTATCACTTGCACTTTGCCATATATCCATGCTGCGAAAATGTGACCTGTCCGGATTAGGATAACCTACACCATTCATAATGGCAAGGCTTCCATCATCGTACAATGCTTTAAAACTTTCCAGTGCAGGATTAAGGCCGGCATCTGTTGTCAGTCCCAGTGCCTTCTCTTTTGTAATGCCCAATCTTGGCCGTTGTTTATAATAAATGTCATTGCTAATGGGAATCACAGTATTTAGTCCATCGTTGCCACCACTAAATTGAATGACGATAACAACTTTATTGCCAGGTGGAACCATCATGGGTCTTTCAAATGCCTTTAAAAATTTAGGCACCATAAATGATGCTGTGGCAAGAGAACTAACCTGCAAAAATTCTTTTCTTTTGAATAACATAATGTGGCCCCTCCTAACCTCCCCAAGGGGAGGGATTTTAGTTTAAAATGATTTCAACAATTTTAATTAATCACTATCTGATTTTTAAATAATAAAAAGCCTTTTACCTCACCTCAACCCCTCTCCAAAAGGTGAGGGGCCAAGAACATCTATTAGCACAACTGGTATTCCGGAGTACTCATATTCTGAATCACTGCACTCTTAATAAAATTTTCCCGGCTGTCTTTTGCCAGGTATTTATCCAGCAAATTAGCTGGTATTCTTCCCTGGGACTGTAACAAACAAGCTGCGATTTTATCAGCAAGATTCTCTTTTGAGGTTTTTTCAAAAACCTTTGTAACCATTGACCAATCTATATTTGCGCCACCACCCCTTTGTGTGTATTGTTTATTGCGGTTATTAATTCTTACCTGTTCTTCATTCATTTGCCCCATATTCACATCATCATCTGTTTTGGGTCTTATCACAATAGATTCTTTAGATGCAATTACCTGTGGTATCTGCAAACGCACCATAAGTGTGCTGCTGTCGATCCAGTTTTTGCCCCCGGCCCATCCGGCAACGTTAGGCGGATAAAACAATATCTGCCCCAGCACTTTTTGAAAAAGCAACTGCGCATTATCATTATCTAATTCTAATGGAAGGAACCGACGGATGCCTGCCAGCAATTCAATTGGTGATTTAATTTTACTGCCCACATATGCAGGCGAATAAAACCAATCGCTGCTTACTATATCCTGCAGCAGTTTTTGGATATCATAATTATTTTGATAAAATCGCTTGCTGAGAAATTGCACATGCTCTTCATCTTTTGGCAAAAAATCTCCTTCGTTTACCAGGTATTTGTATAATTTTTTGCTGATATAATAAGCTGTTTGCTTTTGCTCCAAAAGCATGTTCAGGATATCATCACCATCGAAGTTCCCAGACTTACCCAAAAATGTTTTTTGTCCCGTATCGTGTTGGTTTTTACGAAAAACAAATTCGCCCTGGGCATTAAAACCCCAGCCGGTAAAAGCTCGTGCGGCTTCTTTGATATCGTTTTCTGAATAATTGCCCCGCCCCATTGTAAAGAGTTCCATCACTTCCCGGGCAAAGTTTTCATTGGGATGTTGTTTACGGTTCTGCTGGTTGTTGAGAAACTGCAGCATGGATGGAGACTTGCTTACGGCTTTCAATAAAATTGCAAAATTGCCTAATGCATTTGTGCGGATAGTATGTAATAATTCCTGCTGAAAATAACTATTGATTACCCGGCAGGCAAAATGGCCATGCCAGAATAAGCCCATCTTTTCTCTTAGCTGTGCCTTGCTGTTTATCATTTCATCTAGCCAAAGCAGGTTTAAATTTTTGAGATCATCTCTTGATTGTTGCCTGCGGAGCCGGCCTGCATTAGCCTTTGCTTCTGTATTTTGCATCGCAGCCACATCCATCACGCCCTTGTACAAACCATCTGCAAGGTTTTGTGCCACTTCAATTTTTGCGGGTGCTGATGCCGATGTTTTTAATAAAAGGTTCCAGAGATTGGCCTGTGAAATATCATCAAGTGAAGCGGCATTTTCAGCCATTGGGCCAAATGCGGCCCGCCATAGAAGGTGTTGATTTTTCAGACGGTTGGTAATATTCATACAATGAATTTAAATAAAGTCTTGCCTATGACATTCCATTTAACAAAACGTTTAACGAATACTACTAAATAATTTTACGACAACTGCTAAGCATTTGTGTAAATTAGCACATGCAATACAAGGCACTCAAATATCTTCTTCCACTATTGATTTATATAGGCTGTGCATTTGCATTTACCCGGCATGGGATTTTAACCTGGCTACCCATGATTTATGCATGGATAATTATACCCGTACTGGAGTTACTTATTCCTGCTGATAGCCGCAACATGAGCCAGGCAGAAGAAGACCTGGCAAAACATAACAGGCTTTATGATGCCATGCTTTATTTGATTGTGGTAATGCAATATGCAGCCCTGTATTTTTTCCTAAAACAAATTACAGAGCCGGGACTATTGTGGTGGGAAACGCTTGGACGTATAATGTGTATGGGCCTGCTTTGCGGCACATTCGGAATTAATGTTGGACATGAACTCGGGCACAGGAATAATAAAACTGAACAAGTGCTTGCAAAAATGTTATTGGCTACATCACTTTATATGCACTTTTTTATTGAGCATAATAAAGGTCATCATAAACATGTGGCCACACCAAATGATCCAAGCAGTGCAAGACTGAATGAGCCGGTTTTTCTTTTTTATTTTCGCACCATTATTTTGTCTTATGTATCTGCATGGCATATAGCTAATGATGAGGCCATAAAAAAAACAGGAAGCAAATTCAACATAAAAAATGAAATGATACAGGTGCATATCGGTCAATTATTATTATTGGCTGCTATCTACTTTTCATTTGGAATGTTGCCCCTGCTTTATTTTTTATGTTCAGCCCTGGTGGGCATACTGTTATTGGAAACTGTCAATTACATTGAACACTATGGTTTGCAACGCAGGGAAATAACCCCGGGTAAATTTGAAAGAGCAATGCCTCAGCATAGCTGGAACAGCAATCATGTATTGGGCAGAATGATGCTTTTTGAACTCAGCCGCCATAGCGACCATCATTACCTGGCCAGCAGGAAATACCAAATATTAAAACACCATGATGATGCACCACAGTTGCCTACCGGATATCCGGGCAGTATGATTCTTGCATTACTGCCGCCATTATGGTTTGCGATTATGAATAAGAGAATTGAGCAATTAAATCATCCTCGCAAAACTGAAAGTAATTATGAAGGCATGCTTATTTTACCAGTTCCAAAATAACTATGCAACACATGTGGCAAGTTAATTCCTGCCTCTGTCTGGTTATTTTCCAACAATGCTGCTACAATCCTTGGTAATGCAAGTGATGATCCATTGAGTGAATGTACCAACTGCGTTTTCCCTTCGCCGTCCTTATAACGAATTTTCATCCTGTTGCTTTGAAAAGTTTCAAAGTTGCTGACAGAACTTACCTCGAGCCATTTTTGCTGTGCGGCGCTATACACTTCAAAATCATAAGTGAGTGCAGATGTAAATCCCATATCACCGCCACAGAGGCGCAGTATGCGGTAAGGCAGTTCAAGAAATTGTAAGAGGCGCTCAATATGGTTTACCATTTCTTCCAGCACATCATAACTTTTTGCAGGATGCGTAAGTTGGATAATTTCTACTTTATCAAACTGGTGTACACGGTTCAAGCCTCTCACATCAGCACCAAAGCTTCCTGCCTCTCTTCTAAAACATGGTGTATAGGCAGTAAGTTTAATGGGCAAATCATCTTCCTTTACAATTTCATCACGGTAAATATTTGTAACAGGCACTTCCGCTGTTGGAATCAGGTATAAATCGTCTGCCACTGCATGATACATTTGCCCTTCTTTATCCGGTAAATTACCCGTGCCATAAGCGGAAGCTTCATTTACCATCAGCGGCGGCATATATTCCGTATATCCAGCTTCAGTATTGTAATCCAAAAAATATTGAATCAATGAACGCTGTAGTTTTGCGCCTTTGCCTTTATACAATGGAAATCCACTGCCGGTAATTTTTGCGCCTGTTTCAAAATCCACCAGGTCATATTGTTTTATCAAATCCCAATGAGGCCGTGCACCTGCATTCAGTTCAGGTGTTGAACCTCCTACCCTTACAACCTCATTCTCTTCAGGGGTTTTGCCTGCAGGTACGCTGCTATTTGGCAGGTTAGGAAGTCTAATAATTTTTTCCTGAAATTCTTCTTCCCATTCAACCAGCAATGTTTTTTGGTGCTGCAAGTCTACCTTATAACCGGCTACCGCAGATTTTTTTTCTTCCGCATTTATCTTATCGCCTTTAGCCATAAACATGCCTATTTCTTTGCTGGCACTGTTTATTAAAGCCTGAAGGTTTTCCGTACTTGCTTTTTGTTTCCTAATGTTTTCATCCAGTGAAATAATTTCATCAACAATCGCAGGTTCAGCAAAATTTCTAA
>JBDSYV010000097.1:0-3893 GCA_040110925.1 Ferruginibacter sp.
GCAACAATGTATGCTAAAAAGGAAATAACCGCACCAACCGACAAAAAGCCTGAAAACCTGACTGTAAAGCAATGGAAGGAACAGAGAGAAAGAACTTATGCGATGTATGGCGATACTTATGCCTTTATTTTATACAAACTTGGAGAATACAAGCAAGGCCTGCCTTATGCAAAAGAAGCAGCAACCATTAACAAACTTAAAAATGCTGAATATAATGAACGCTATGCTCAGCTTGCAGAGAAGGCCATGCCTGCGAATGAAACCATTGTATTGCTGGAACAATTTGTAAAAGATGGCGCAGCATCTCCAAAAACAAAAGATATATTAAAAAGCCTGTACGTGGTACAACATAAAAATGATGAAGGTTATGAAGCATACATTGCTAATCTTGGGATGGATGCCAAAGCAAAAAAACAAGCAGAAATTTTAAGCAGCATTATCAATGAACCATCCCCATCTTTTTCTTTAAGAGATATGGATGGCAAAACAGTAAGCCTGCAGGAACTGAAAGGAAAAACAATCATTGTTGATTTCTGGGCTACCTGGTGCGGACCCTGTATAGCATCAATGCCGGGTATGAAAAAAGCAGTGGAAAAATTTCATGCTAATGAAAATGTGAAATTTTTATTTGTTGATACCTGGGAGAACGTAGATGACAAACTGAAGAATGCAAAAGATTTCATGACCAAAAAAGGCTACCCGTTTTATGTGCTGATGGACTATGACAATAAAATGGTAGAAGATTTTAAAGTGAGTGGCATTCCTACAAAATTCATAATAGATAAAAATGGTAATATCCGATTTAAATCTATAGGGTTTGGTGGCAATACAGATGAATTAGTGGATGAGATTAGTACCATGATAGAATTATCATCCAAATAAAAGGCTAATTTTTTTAATTTTGTAAAAGGCTCAATGATGAGCCTTTTATTTTTACTTATAGAAATGGCTTTCAAATTACATGCTCCATACAGTCCCGCAGGCGACCAACCAGAAGCAATTGAGCAACTCACCAATGGGCTGCTGGATGGTGAACGTTATCAGACCTTACTCGGTGTAACCGGGAGTGGTAAAACTTTTACTATGGCCAATGTGATACAGAATGTGCAAAGGCCCACGCTTGTGCTCACGCATAACAAAACGCTGGTGGCACAATTGTATGGTGAGTTCAAAAGTTTTTTTCCAGATAATGCGGTAGGTTATTTTGTGTCTTATTACGATTATTACCAGCCCGAGGCATACATGCCTTCAAGCAATACTTATATTGAAAAAGATTTAAGCATCAATGAAGAACTGGATAAACTTCGCCTGCAGGCAACAGCACAATTACTTAGTGGCAGAAGAGATATTATTGTAGTGGCAAGTGTGAGTTGTATCTATGGTATGGGTAATCCTACTGAGTATGAAAATGGTATTATCCGTATTCATCAAAACCAGGTCATCAGCCGCCAGGGGTTTTTGCATTCGCTGGTAAATTCTTTGTACCACCGCAGCCAGGGAGATTTTAAAAGAGGCACATTCAGGGTTAAAGGCGATACAATAGATATCAATCTTCCTTATGTTGATTTCGGTTATCGCATTAGTTTTTTTGGTGATGAAATAGAAAGTATTGAAACCCTGGAACTAGCCACAGGCAAGCGCATTAGCAAAGTAGAGAATGCTGCAATCTTTCCCGCCAATCTTTACCTGGCACCAAAAGATATGCTGGTAAAAGTAATTCATGAGATACAGGATGAAGCTGCAGCACAGGTAGACTATTTTAAAAGTGTGGGAAAATATATAGAGGCACAACGCATTGGAGAAAGAGTAGCTTACGACCTGGAAATGATTCGTGAACTAGGTTATTGCAATGGAATAGAAAACTACTCCCGCTTCTTTGACAGGCGTGCACCTGGTGCAAGGCCATTCTGCCTTTTGGATTATTTTGCAAAAGATTTTCTAACCATCATTGATGAAAGCCACCAAACCATTCCGCAAGTGAGCGGCATGTATGGCGGTGACAGGAGCAGGAAGCTTGTTCTAGTTGATTACGGCTTTCGCCTGCCCTCTGCTATGGACAATCGGCCGCAGAATTTTCATGAGTTTGAAAACCTCACGCATCAAACCATTTTTGTTTCCGCTACGCCAAGTGAATATGAACTGGAAAAATGTGGAGGTGTTGTAGTGGAGCAGGTTGTAAGGCCAACAGGTTTATTAGATCCTCCCATTGAAATTCGTCCTTCTATAAACCAGATAGATGATTTGCTGGATGAAATAGACAAGCGAATTACCAAAGGTGATCGTGTACTGGTTACTACCTTAACGAAACGCATGGCAGAGGAAATGGACAAGTACCTTCACCGGCTGAACATTAAATCAAAATACATTCACAGCAATGTGGATGCATTGGAACGTGTAGAAATATTAAGAGAACTACGCCTGGGAATAATTGATGTTTTGGTTGGTGTAAACTTATTAAGAGAAGGATTAGATTTACCGGAAGTGTCATTAGTTGCCATTCTTGATGCGGATAAAGAAGGTTTTTTGCGAAACGAAAGAAGTCTCACACAAACGGCTGGCCGTGCTGCACGAAACGTAGATGGCCTCGTGATATTTTATGCTGATAAGATAACAGAGAGCATGCAGAAGACTATTGATGAAACTGACCGGAGAAGGGAGAAACAAATTGAATTCAATATAAAACATGGCATAACGCCCACAACAATTATAAAATCCCGTGACCAGGTAATGGCACAGGGAAGTGTACTTGATGTAAAAGGCTATGACCCATCAAGGCCTTATGCCATACAGGCTGATGAGGATCTTGTGCAGGTTGCCGCCGAAGACCAGGAAGTTTATAAAACAATTCCTCAAATGGAAAAAGCCATTAGCCGCATAAAAAAAGATATGGAAAAAGCTGCGAGGAATTTAGATTTTATGGAAGCAGCAAGGTTAAGGGACGAAATGTTTAAGATGAAGAAGGAACTGGAAGGGATGAAAAGTTGATTTGAAACATTTTATGCCGCAAGTGAATTCATTTATTCTTTAAATTATTCTTTCAACAGCTTTGTGCCTTCATAAATTTCTTTCATTTCAAAAGATATTTCTATGTTGCGAAAGCGCAGCGAAGTTTCTAGCCTGCTGATTTCTTCAAGTTCCCAATTACCCTGGGAATTGAAGTAAAATTGCTCCACAGAAATAGATGTGGAATCCACTAAAATATACTCTCTTAGTGTAGGTATATCCCGGTAAAGTTTAAACTTGTCTCCACGATCATAATTTTTTGTTGAGGGAGAAAGCACTTCAATAATCGCTATTGGGTTAAGTGCGTTGTATTCATCATTATTCAGCGTTTCAGGTTCGCCGCAAATAATAGAAATATCAGGATAGGTAAAAAGTGTATTGGGTGGAATATGAATCCGCAGATCACTATTGTAAGGCTGGCAGGGCTTGCCCTTTAATTTGTTTTTGAACAGCCCATAAATATTACCTGTTATCTGCACATGCGTAAGCTTTGCTCCGCTCATGGCAAAAATCTCACCCTGGTAATATTCATGCTTTTCCGTGGCGGCATTTTCTATTTCAAGGTACTGCTCAATGGTGAATTTTTTATGGCCGTATGCTACAGATGGTTCTCTTATTTGCATACTTTAAAATTACATTATTTGTACCAAAAGATAAAGGCGGAAATTCACCGGGGCCACCATGGTAAAGGCAAAGAAGCAAAACATGTGGCGTCATTGCGAGGAGCATTGAACAATCATTCTGTGACTACAATATTTATGGCGAAGAAGCAATCTGAACTTCTGATTTAAACAAGCTGCGATTTATTTGCGAACCAGGGCTTTAAAATCTATTGGCAGTTTTGTTCATTTTGTAACTTCAGATTGCTTCGTCGCAAAGAGATTTGAGTA
>JBDSYV010000098.1:0-13378 GCA_040110925.1 Ferruginibacter sp.
AAAAAACGATATTGATCTCCATCATAATTGTGGTGGGGTTTGTGCCTGCAGCACTTGCCATGTGTATGTAAATGCGGGTGAAGATTTCCTGGAAGAGTTAAATGATAAAGAAGAAGATTTTATTGACAGGGCGGTAAATCCACGTATTAATTCAAGACTTGGATGCCAGTGCGTATTACAATCGGGTACTGGCAATATTGAAGTTACTTTACCGGATCAAACCCAGTTTTTAGGAGAATAATTAGATAATAAGCCAATTAGCTAATGTGCTAATGAAAACAATAAGAAAAGTATAGAAGGGTTACTTATAAAACATAAAATTATCGAATTTGTACATTAGCATATTATCACATTATCACATTCTCAAATTTTTAAAGTATGACATTTGAACCCCCCATTCACTGGAACGATTATGAAGACATAGCCATGAAACTTTACGAGCGATTTGGTGATGATTTTAACGAAGGCAAAATTTACCGTATCCGGTTTACTGACCTTTTAAAATGGGTTTTGGAAATACCGAAATTTGCCGGAAAGCCTGATGAGAGCAATGAAGGCCACCTGGAAATGATCCAAAGCACATGGGTATATGAGTGGAGAGATAACCAGAAGAAGTAGAAGCGTAGAAGAAAGATGATAGTTTTCAGTTGACAGATGACAAATAATCAACCTAACATATTTTAAACTTCGTGTAAATTATAACAATAAGTGCTCTCCTATCAACTCTCAGCTATAAATATCAACTATCAACTTTAAACCCATCATGAACGTTCTTCAACTTTTTAAAAACATCACCTGCTTTGTACTGGATGTGGATGGTGTACTTACTGATGGAAGCCTGCTTTTACTTGATGATGGACAACAAGCAAGGAAAATGAATATTAAGGATGGCTATGCCCTTCAACTTGCTGTAAAAAAAGGCTATCGTATTTTAATTATTTCGGGAGGCAGTTCAGAAGCCGTTCGTTTACGATTGCAGAGACTCGGTGTAACTGAAATACATTTCAACATAAAAAATAAAACAGAAACATTGCTCCGTTATGTACAACAGCATAACTTAAGCTGGCCACAGGTTTTGTATATGGGTGATGACGTACCTGATTTAAAAGCAATGCAAATGGCTGGCCTGGCTTGCTGCCCTGAGGATGCTGTACCAGAGATTAAAGCGATCTCTCACTATGCCTCAGATAAAAAAGGGGGCGATGGTTGTGTAAGAGATGTGCTGGAAAAAACGATGAAGCTGAATGATCACTGGACACATGAGGAAGATATTCCATCTCAATAATAACTACACAAACCATTAATTTAGCAGCCAAATAATTAAATGAAAACAATTGCTGCATTTTTCAGGCTTATCCGCTGGCCCAACTTATTTTTTATTGCCCTTACGCAGTCATTGTTTTATTTCTGTGTTTACCAGTCGCTACTTACAGATAAGTCAGGCACTCATTTTCTTTTTTGCCTGCTTTGCATGGCTTCAATACTTATTGCTGCTGCAGGTTATATTATCAACGATTATTTTGATATGCACATTGATGCAATAAATAAGCCTGCGAAGGTGGTAGTGGATAAATTAGTGAAGCGGCGCTGGGCCATTATCTGGCACCTGGTATTTTCTTTAGCCGGTCTATTAATTAGTGTTTATATCAGCTATAAAACCCACACATGGATTATTGCAATTGCTAATCTTGGATGCGTAGTTTTGTTATGGTTCTATTCTACTACTTTCAAAAAAAAATTATTAAGCGGCAATATTATCATAGCAGCACTTACCGCATGGGTTATTGTAGTTGTTTATTTTTTCGCCGGTGCAGGGCTTCCGGATATGGCAGGTTGGCTTGATGGTAAATATAATTTTGATGTTAAAAAATTTTACAAACTTACCATTCTATATGCCTCATTTGCTTTTATTGTTTCTCTCATCAGGGAGGTAATTAAAGACCTGGAAGATATGGATGGTGATGCTAAATATAATTGTAAAACTATGCCGGTAATATGGGGCGTTCCTCCTAGTAAAGTATTTATTGCTGTTTGGCTGGTTGTGTGTATTGCATCCTTAACGGTACTGCAGTTGTATGCGTGGCAACTGGGCTGGTGGATAGTTGTATTGTATAGCTTGGTGTTAATTATTATACCCTTGTTGTATATCTTAAAAAAATTATACCCGGCCACATCAAGTGCAGATTATCACAAACTTAGCCTTGCCATAAAAGCTGTTATGTTTTTCGGGATCCTTTCCATGATATTTTTCAGGTTGATATAAAATTATGCATAGCTCAATCATTTTAGCCTCCCAGTCACCACGGCGCCAGCAATTACTGCAATGGGCAGAAATTCCATTTGAAGTAATTGTAAGTCATTCAGACGAAAGTTTTCCGGTAGGATTATCATTTGAAGAAGCGGCAATTCATATTGCCCTCCAAAAGGCAATTGCTGTAAGCTCACAAGTAAAAGATGGAAAAATTATTCTTGCTGCAGATACAATTGTAGTATGGAAAGATTCTATGCTTGGCAAACCTGTTGATAGGTATGAAGCCATAGATTTTTTGCAAAAACTATCGGGCAGTATTCATAAAGTTATAACCGGAGTATGTATTCTGCAGCATCAAAAGGAAACCTGTTTTACCGATACAACAGAAGTAGCTTTTCATTCATTAACGGATGAGCAGATAGAATTTTATGTAGATCAATATAAGCCTTATGATAAAGCAGGTGCCTACGCTATCCAGGAATGGATTGGAGTTACCGGAATAAAATCTATAAAGGGAGATTTTTACAATGTAATGGGATTGCCAGTAAGCAGGGTTATACAGGCATTAAAAAATTTCGGGCAATAAGCTATAGTAAAATTCGTGAAGGAGGTGTCCAATACCAAACAGCAAATTTTTCTTGCAAACTAAAAAACTAATTATTATTTTGATGGGATATTAAAAGTTTCCCTATGACTGAACAATTACTGCAATATATCTGGCAATTCCAGTTTTTTAATTTGAACAAACTCCAGACAACCGATAACCAGTCTATATCCATTGTTCATCCTGGTACACTTAATACTAACCAGGGGCCTGATTTTTTAAATGCAAAAATAAATTTAGGTAATACGCTTTGGGCCGGTAGTATTGAACTGCATTTATTCTCCTCTCAATGGAACGTACACAAACATAGTGCTGATAAAAATTATAAAAATGTTGTACTGCATGTGGTGTGGAAGGAGGATGAAGAATTGCAGCTTCCGTTTCCTACGCTGGTATTGCAGGAACGTATATCAACCGTTCTTTTGAACAGGTATAGTGACATGATGAGCAACCAGGCATTTGTTCCCTGCCATAAACATTTGCCATCCATAAGAAGCATAACACTTACCGCCTGGAAAGAAAGATTGCTCGTAGAACGATTGCAAGGCAAAGCTTCCTATATCAACAACCTGCTGTTGCAAAGCAATTTTCATTGGGAAGAAATATTCTGGTGGATGATTTCCCGCAACTTTGGCATAACACTTAATAGCGAAGCATTTGAGGTCATAGCCCGGAGCATTCCGGTAAACATACTGGCAAAACATAAACAACAAATTATTCAATTGGAAGCCCTGCTGATGGGACAGGCAGGATTACTTGATAATAATTGCATAGGTGATTATCCCAGCTTATTAAAAAAAGAATACAAGTTTTTAAAGAAAAAATATGCACTTGTTTCGCCGGCTGTAAATCTTTTGTTTATGCGCATGCGGCCGGCTAATTTTCCTTCTGTACGGCTGGCTCAACTGGCAGCCCTTGTGCAGCATAGTCATCATTTATTTTCTACAATTCTCGAAGAATTTTCATTAAAAGAAATTGAAAATCTATTGCAGGTTACGGCAAATGATTACTGGCATTATCATTATACAATGGATGATGAGGCTAGTTATAAACCAAAAGTGTTGGGAAAGCAGATGATTCAGAACATTATCATCAATACGATTGTTCCCATGTTATATGCACACGGGTTTTATAATAATAATGAGGCTACAAAAAATAAGGCCCTGCAATGGCTTGAGCAGGTTTCTGCAGAGCAAAATCATATAACCAAAGGATTTGTAAAACTAGGCCTGCAAAATAAATCTGCCTTCGACTCGCAGGCGCTCATCCAAATGAAAAATGAATATTGTAATCAGAAGAGATGCCTGCAATGTGCGGTCGGCGCCAGGATTTTGAAAATGGAATAAACTTTTGAAGTCATTATCTAAACCCTTAAACTTCTAAACTTCTAAACCTCTAAACCTTTGACTTATTGACTTTCATCAACTCCAGACATATTTAACAATCACCTCCATTGCCGGATTTATGCTTTTCATCACCGGGCAATTGTCACCAATTTTCTGCAACAGTGTTTTATCCATTTCTTCCAGGTTTAATGTGGCTGGGAATTTTAAATCCACTTCTATTTTGCCAATGCGCCTAGGTTCAGCAAGCATATGCTTGGTTATGGCTAGGGTAGTGCCTCCAAGTTCAATACCCATATCCTGCGCCCTGATGCCCATTGTGGTAATGATACAGGTACCAAGGGCTACACAAAGTGTATCGGTGGGACTGAACCTTTCGCCTTTGCCACGGTTATCTGTAGGTGCGTCTGTTTCTATAACAGTGCCGCTTTGCACATGTGTGCACTCACACCTGAGGCTCCCTTTGTAAATAACACTTGCAGTCATATAATTAAAATTTAATTTGAACAGTTGATTTGTGCAGCATATCTTTTTATAAAGCCATCTATCTTAAGCACAACATAGTATTTTTGCATAAATTTACCCAAGTAAAAAGGATACATGAAGAAATTATTTTTATCGTTGCTCAGCTTTGGTTTTCTCATCAATTGCTCTGCCCAGCAGGAAGAAACTAATAAGGTATCCAAAAAGGAGCAGCGAAAGCAGCGCATAAATGCCATGGCCAAAAGCGAAGAGGAAGGCGTGATTACTTATCATAAACACACTGTATTTGGCGGTAAATTAACTAATGATGGTTATGGCGGTTTTTTTGAAATTGGCAGGGCTCAGTCTGTGAGCCGTGGCTTACTGTTCCAGTTAGAAATAACAGAAAGAAAGCACCCAAAAGAAGAAAAGCAACAAGTTTTTCAGAATACCTCTCCTTTTATTTATGGAAAAATTAATTTTTTCTACCCATTAAAGATAGGCGTGCAACAACAGTTTTTACTGGGCAACAAGGGCAATAAAAACGGCGTAAGTATTACCGGTAACCTTGGGGGAGGATTAACTATGGGGTTTTTAAGACCTTATTTTGTTGATGTCGTTCGTGGTGGAGAAAGGGTCTCAATCCGTTACGAATCTGCAGACAGTGTTGCTTTCTTAAATTCATCAGAAGTTATATCAGGCCCAGGTTTTGGCAAAGGTTGGGGCCAGGTAACAGTTGTTCCTGGCTTGTATATGAAGCCTGCATTGCGTTTTGATTATGGAAAGTATAACGAAATGGTTAATGCCATTGAAGTAGGCCTGACCGGAGAATTTTACAGCAAAAAAATACCGCAGATGGTTTACAACAAGCAAAAACAATTTTTTTTTAATGCTTATGTAGCCATCGTTTTTGGAAGAAGAAAATAATTATTAATCATGGCTATTGAGGCGGAACTGCTAAACTTCTAAACCATCTAAACACTAAACAATACTTATGTCCTGTGGCACACTTGAAACAGCCCCACTAAAGAAACCCAATTGGCTCAGGGTAAAGCTGCCTATTGGCGAAGAATACAAACACGTTCGCAACCTGGTAGATAAACATAAACTTCACACCATCTGCGAGAGCGGCAATTGCCCTAATATGGGAGAATGCTGGGGCGAAGGCACTGCTACTTTCATGATTCTTGGAAATATTTGCACTCGTAGTTGTGGCTTTTGTGCCGTAGCTACAGGCCGCCCTGATGCGGTGGATTGGGATGAACCACAGCGTGTGGCAGAAGCAATACATCTCATGAAAGTAAAACATGCAGTGATTACATCGGTTGACAGGGATGAACTAAAAGACGGCGGCAGTATCATATGGTACAATACAATCAAAGCAGTAAATGCCCTGAACCCAGATACAACTTTAGAAACCTTGATACCCGATTTTAAAGCAGAGAAGGAAAATATACAGCGCATTATTGAGGCAGCACCAGATGTAGTGAGTCATAATATTGAAACTACCGAGAGACTTACAAAGCAGGTGCGCATACAAGCCAAATACTGGCAGAGCATGGAAACCCTTAAAATTTTAAAAGCCGGTGGCATGCGAACCAAAAGTGGTATAATGCTCGGACTTGGTGAAGCACGAATGGAAGTGATTCAAACCCTTAGAGATTTATATAATAGTGGGGTTGATGTTGTAACCATTGGTCAATACCTTCAGCCCACAAAAAATCACTTGCCTGTTGACCGTTTTATACATCCTGACGAATTTGCTGAATACCGTGAAATAGGCTACCAGCTTGGCTTCGATTATGTAGAAAGCGGGCCGTTGGTTCGTTCATCATACCATAGCGAAAAACATGTAATACAGGGTTGGGGACGTAATAAATGGAAGGAAGACAATGAATTGAAAGCTTCCGAAAAAAAGATTTAAATTTAAATATGGCAATTGCAGAAAATATTATACCTCATTATACTTACGATGATTGGGTTCATTGGGAAGGTAAATGGGAGTTGATAGAAGGACACCCAATAGCAATGAGCCCCACGCCAATACCATCGCATCAAAGAGTAGCAGCAGAAATAAGGACTGAATTAGTAATTGCATTGCGCAAATCTAAATGCAAAAAATGCAGAGCATATGATCCACTGGATTATAAAATTTCTGAAGATACCATATTGGTTCCGGATATTACGATCATTTGCGGAGAAGTAAAAAAGAAGTTCCTGGATTTTGCCCCGACACTCGTTGTAGAAATATTATCGCCATCCACAGCATTGAGAGACAGGCATACTAAATTTCAATATTACCAACAGCAAGGCGTAAAGTATTATTTGTTGGTTGATGTGAACAAAACTAACATTGAGATTTATAAGTTAGAAAACAAGAAATATTCTTTACAAAAAGTTAAAGACGCAATTTTATTTCAATTGGAAACTGGCTGTGCAATTGCTCCCGATCTATCAAAAGTTTTTGATTAAAAACTATGCCCAGAAAATACTTACTCATTTTTATTGTATGTTTTTGCCAATCCTCCTTTAGCCAGGTAAAATGGCAAAATGTGGATGCAGATTTTCAACCGTTGCCTCCATCAGTACATGTTTATTTTACGAATGATAAAATTGATACTGGTTTTTTCAAAGCATTCTATGTAATTGCAGATATAAAAGACAAACAGCTGGCATTTACCACCGATACAACTTTTAAAAGAAGATTAACACCATCCCAATTTTATCAGAAAAATAATCATCCTGTGATTGTGGTGAATGGAACATTTTTTTCGTTTGAAACAAATCAAAACCTGAATGTAGTGGTTAGAGATGGAAAACTTCTTGGATATAATGTGCGAAAAATAAAATCAAAAGCTGATACCACTAAGTTTATTGATGAGCCCATGATAAGAGGTGTACTAGGCATTGATAAGAAAAGAAATGCAGATATTGCATGGATTATAGCTGACTCTGTAAATAAATTTCCAAAAGCATACCAGCATTATCCATCAGCAGACACTGTAATAAATCCAGACAAATGGAAAATGAAAACTGCCATTGGAGGTGGACCTGTTATTTTGCAAAATGGAAAGATCGCCATTACAAATAACCAGGAAAAAATGTTTGCAGGAAAGGCTATAAATGATAAGCATCCCCGAACCTGTATAGGTTATACTGCTAATAATAAACTCATCATCATGGTTATTGAAGGCAGATCTGAAAGTGCCTCCGGAGCTACACTTGCACAGGAAGCAAAGCTGTTACAGGAACTTGGCTGCATTGAAGGACTTAACCTGGATGGGGGAGGCAGCAGTTGTCTTTTGGTTAATGGTAAACCTACCATTGCAGTTTCTGATAAAACGGGACAAAGGCCGGTTCCTGCGGTTTTTATCATTCATAAAAAATAGGTCTCATATCAGTATAAATTACTACTTGTTTCATTTTTCTTACTGTGCTTATAGCTAAAAAATCTTTTGGCATGGTTTTGTCAATTAACTGATCGAACCTCAAAATGGAACATATATGAAAAAGAACCTTAAAACCTTTGGAGCACTATTTTTAGCAGCTTCAATTGCATTTACATCATGTAGTAAAAACGATAATGCTAGTTCTACACTACAAGTGAAAATGACTGATGCTCCCGGAGCTTTCAGTAAAGTAAATGTTGATATTCGTGAAGTAAAAGTTAAAATGAGTGACGATACTTCCAGCACAAGTGGATGGATTACGTTAGCAACAAATGTAGGCATTTACGACCTGCTTCAATTCCAGAATAGCCGTGATACTTTAATTGGATCAGGAATAATTCCCCAGGGAAGTTTAAAGGAAATTCGCCTTGTATTAGGATCAAATAACACAGTAGAAGTTCTTGGTGTTGTTTACCCGCTAACTATTCCAAGTGGTAGCGAATCAGGTTTAAAAATAAAGCTGAACAAAAACCTGAATGCATCATTTGAAACTGTATTAATTGATTTTGATGCAAATGCTTCTGTAAGACTTGAAACAGATGGTAGTTATAAATTACGTCCTGTGATAACAGTAAGATAATTCTTGTAGTGCCAAAAGATAAAGGGCTTCCTGAATGGAAGCCCTTTTATTATTTTGATAAAGCGAAACTTAATTCTTTTTATCCTTGTCCGTTATTTCCCAAACAAGTGCACTTGCTCCTAGTATAGCAGCATCTGATTCTTTAAGTTCACTGAAAATCAATTTTACTTTATCCTTGAAAATAGGCAGCAGATTTTTTTCCATACTATCTCTTACAGGGTTCATTAAAATATCTCCCGCTTTTGTTACTCCGCCAAACAAAATGATGGCCTGCGGCGAAGAAAACATTACAAAATTTGCCAGTGCCTGGCCAAGAATATTTCCGGTAAATTCAAAAACTTTTTTTGCAATGGCATCTCCTTTTACCGCACACTCAAAAATAATTTTTGAATTCATTTCTTTTTTATTTCTCAGCAAACTGGGCTCGTCAGATTCTTTTAAAAATTCTTCTGCAGTAGTACACATACCTGTTGCACTTGCATAACTTTCCAGCGAGCCATGAAAGCCTGTAGAAGGATGAAGCCTTCCGCCTGGTATAACAATTACATGGCCCAATTCACCTGCAAACCCGTCATGGCCCAGAATCAATTGTCCATTGGCTACAATGCCGCTGCCCACACCGGTTCCCAGGGTAATCATAATAAAATCTTTCATTCCTCTGGCAGCGCCATAATTCATTTCACCCACTGCGGCAGCATTGGCATCGTTTGTTATTGCAGCAGGTAAATCAAATTTTTCCTTCAGCATTTTTGCCAGTTGAACAATACCCTTCCATCTAAGATTAGGGGCATACTCTACAGTGCCTGTATAATAATTTGCATTAGGTGCACCTACGCCTATGCCCTTAATAGCGGCTTTGCCACCCGTTTCATCAATTGCAGGGAGAAGTGCCTTATGCAATGCCTCAAGAAATTGTTCCGGGGTTTCATAGTCAGAGGTACTGATCACGCCACGGTAAAGGATATCGCCACGCCGGTTTACAATACCATATTTCGTATTGGTGCCACCAATATCAACACCAATTGCGTATTCGCTTTCTGATTTTATTGCCATAATTAATGTGCTGTTGTTGGTGCTGAATCATAATCAATACCCTGCTTCTTTAATATGCCTTTTACAGCAAATGCAAAGAAAGCCAGGTAGGCAAAACAAATTACTGCAACCCAGTAACTCTGGTGTATGCCATAACCATTAATGTCCGATTTAGATTGAAGAAAATCCGACAGCTTTCCCTGGAGAGGAGGAATTATACCACCCCCCAATATCATCATAATTAAAAATGCAGAACCTTGCGTGGTATATTTTCCTAAACCTGCAACTGCAAGGCTAAATATACATGGCCACATAATAGAACAACAGAGACCGCCGCTTAAAAATGCATATACGGCAATCGTTCCGGTTGTTTGGGTACCAATAATCATTGCCGCCACACCAAGCAGGCTAAATACTAAAAGGGTGAGGGCAGGCTTGTTCTTGGTGGCGTAGAAAGCAATAATCTGAACAAGCACACAAAGCACATAATAATATAGAAGCTCCATATTGTATCCGAATAAAATATTTACCCCGAGTATTACACCAAAGGCCAGGAGAGGAACAATAATCTGCATAATCGTTTTGGTGGTTTTGGAAAGGCTGAATGCACCTACCGCATAAGCCCATCGCCCTATCATCAGGCTACCCCAATACATGGCGATATAAGGTGTGGCTTCTGAAGCCTGGAAACCACCAAAATCAGGATGCCTGAGCAGCTCGCCCAAATTACTTCCGATGGCAACTTCAACACCTACATACACAAAAATGGCCAGCATGCCCAGTACCAGTTGAGGATATTTCATTGCACCCCAGCCATTGCTGTTTTTCTTAGCACTCAAATTGGCAACCAATAAACCAACTATCACTACTGCAAGTGCTCCCAGCAACCATTTCATACGATATGATTCCAGTGCATGTTTTTCTACATCTGATAATGTTGTGGGGTCAGTTTTATAACTACTGAATACCGGAACAAACATAACAAGCAACAGACCCGTCATGATCAGTAAAGCATATAACGCTTTCCCTGCCTTTTCTGTTTTTTCTTCCTCAACGCCTGATGGAACTTTTTTGGAAAAATAAAATAGAGCGGCTGCTCCTATAAAGAGTGCACCTACACAGGAATATAAAATAACAACCTTGCTTAAACTTAACGCTGCAATTTTTTCATCCGTAATGGCTGCAGTAGTACCAAACAAGGCAATAGCTACTACAATGGGACCAATGGTAGTGCCAAAAGAATTGATAGCCCCTCCTAGTGTAACACGGTTTGATCCCGTAGCAGGATCTCCCAGCATTATAGCAAAGGGTTGTGCAGCCGTTTGCTGCAATGAGAATCCCAATGCAACTATGAACAACCCCACAAGCATTCCTGCAAACGTGTTTACATTTACGGCTATAATCATGGCTATTGCACCCAGTGCCGAAAATAATAATCCATACACAATACTTTTTTTATAACCCCATTTGCCCACAAGATCGTGCCCGCCAAAAGCGCCATAGGCAAACAATACAAGAGCTCCGATATAATATGCTGTGTAAAAAGCAAAATCAATCAGCTGACTTTGAAACTGGTCAAGATTAAAATAATGTTTGCAAAAAGGAATAAAAACACTGTTTCCTGCTGCGATAAAACCCCAGAAGAAAAATACAGTAACTAGTGTTCCTAATGCTCCGTAATTTGTAGGAATTGATCCAGGTGGTTTTGTATCTGACAATTGATCATTGGTGGAAATAGACATATTCGTTGATGTTTAGTTGCTGAAAATAGGATAAAAATTTAAAACTCACTTATTCATTTTAATTAAATTTTGCATGACTTCTGCAGGTTTTGTTAGATTTCTCTAAGATGCATGAGGTTTAATAAAAATAACATCCTTAAATTCAACTTTAATATTAAACAGCCAGCATGGAAATTCTTCACGTAAGCGCAGAGTGTTATCCCGTTGCGAAAGCAGGCGGGCTTGCAGATGTAGCCGGTGCTTTGCCAAAATACCAACAGCAGGCAGGGCATGTTGCCAAGCTGGTAATGCCCATGCACAGAACTAATTTCCTTTATGAAAATGAATGGGAGGTTGTGCACAAAGGAAAGTTCAGCATGGCTTATTATAATTTTGATTACACCATCATTAAGGAACAAAGTAATAAACTGGGCTTTGATTTATATTGTGTAGACATACATGGCTTATTGGATAGGGAAAATATTTATAATTATGATGATGACACAGAACGCTATGTCGCATTTCAAATTGCCGTTACAGACTGGTTAAGCAAATGGGAACACCATCCTGATATAGTTCATGTACATGATCACCAGGCTGCGCTGATTCCTTTTATGATGAAGTATTGCTTTAGTTATAAGCATCTTGCAGGGATAGCTACGGTACTTACTATTCATAACGCACAATACCAGGGATGGATGGGCTGGGAAAAAGCCACTTACTTACCTGCCTGGGATACATGGAGATGGGGCCTGCTGGATTGGGATAAAACTGTAAACGCCTTAGCTTGCGGCATTAAATGTGCCGATTGGGTCAATACTGTTAGCCCCGGCTATATGCAGGAACTCATGCAGGATGCCAACGGACTGCAAAATCTTTTCATAAGCGAGGCTTTTAAATGTTCAGGTATCATTAACGGAATTGATTACGATGTTTGGGATCCTAAAACGGATACCTATATCATGGCTAATTTTGATGCAGCAAATGCAGAAGAAGGAAAGAAACTTAATAAGAAAAAGCTTTGTGATGATTTTAATTTTGACATAAAGCTTCCTTTATTTGTATTTATCGGCAGGCTGGTAAATGAAAAGGCAGCAGATCTATTGCCTGAAGCATTTGCCAAAGCATTAGAAGCACATAAAGGAACAATAAATATCCTGGTACTGGGCAGTGGTGATAAAACAATAGAAAAGGCTTTACTTACATTGCAGGAAACCAGCTCAGCAAATTATAGGGTTGAAATAAGTTATAATGAAAGGCTTAGCCACCAGATGTATGCCGGTGCCGATTTTTTACTGATGCCAAGCAGGGTAGAGCCTTGTGGCCTTAATCAATTATATGCCCTTCGCTATGGCACTATACCCATTGTGCGTAGCACCGGCGGGTTAAAGGATACAGTGATTGATTTTGGGGAACCTGGAGGATATGGCATTTGTTTTAACAATGCCAGCCAGGAGGATATAGCCTATTCAATAAAAAGGGCAATGGAATTATACACTGACAAAAAAACATTGAAGGCCATACATAAAAAAATACTCCTGATAGATAATAGCTGGGAATCGAGTACCACCAAATATCTTGAAGTATATTCATCCATAATTAATTGATATATGAAAAGTAAAGAAGTAGTAGCGGTAATATTAGGAGGTGGTGCTGGAAGCAGGCTATATCCACTCACCGCCGCAAGGAGCAAACCTGCTGTGCCCATTGCCGGCAAATACAGGCTCGTGGATATTCCCATATCAAATTGCATCAACAGCAATATTAACCGCATGTTTGTGTTGACGCAATACAACTCTGCTTCATTAAACAGGCATATAAAAAACAGCTACCAGTTTAGCGGATTCAGTACGGGCTTTGTGGATATACTTGCTGCAGAACAAACTCCCGATAGCCTTGGTTGGTTTCAGGGTACTGCTGATGCAGTGAGGCAATC
>JBDSYV010000099.1:0-4429 GCA_040110925.1 Ferruginibacter sp.
TTCAGCAATATCGGAAACAGATTTTCCGGAAGCAAGAAGCTTCAGAACACTAAATTCCCTGTCGGAAAGGTATTCATGTGGCAATTTATCGCTGTCATTATCTAATACAGAAGCCAGTTTTTCTGCAATGCTAGCGGTAATATATTTTTTACCCAACATTACCCTTTGCACTGCATTCACAAGTTCATCAGGAGCAAGATCTTTACTTAGGTAGCCCGCTGCACCTGCCTTTAATACCCTTAATGCATATTGTTCTTCGGGATGAATGCTAAGAATGAGAACAGGCAATTTAGGTTGAATTTGTTTTATTTGTTGGAGGGCTTCCAGGCCACTACGGCCCGGCATACTTAAATCACTAATGACAACATCCCATTCCTTTTGAATTATTTTCTTAACCATATCTTCCGCATCGCCTACTTCTTCAATATAGGCAGCAGGGAATCCTTCCATCAAAATCTGGCGGATACCTCTTCTTACAATAGTATGATCATCAGCTATTAAAAATCTAACCATAATTAATTATATTGCTTAAAGTAATACTAAAGGTACTATAATAATTGCCGCTGTGCCTTTACCGGGTTTACTGTTTATTTCATAACTGCCACCCATCAGCATGGTTCTTTCTTTCATGCCAAGCAATCCAAGTGTTTTTTTATTTTTTATTTCCGATGCGTTAAAGCCCTTTCCGTTATCAGATATTTTTAAAATTAGTATCCCATCTTTTACTTGTAATACTGCTTTTACCTGGGTGGCTTTAGAATGCCTGAGCACATTGGTAAGGCTTTCCTGGTAAATTCTGAAAACGCCTGTTGTCAATTCCGTTGGAACATTTAGGGATGTGACATTACTACTGAATTTTGAATTAATTTCTGATCGTTTTTCAAACTCTTCACTTTGCCATTCCATGGCTGCAATTAAACCCAAGTCATCTAGAATGCTCGGTCTTAATTCTGTGGCAATCCGGCGAACTGTTTTTACTGTACCATCTATTAGTAGAATAGTTTCCTTAATCTTTTGCTGAACTTCTTTATCCTCAGTTTTTAACCTACGGTTTATCCATGAAATATCCATTTTCAATCCGGTTAGCTGCTGGCCAAGTTCATCATGTATTTCCCTTGCCATATGAGTACGTTCTGCTTCCCTGATAGTTTCCAGGTGAGTTGCTAACTGCCGGTATTCTTCATGCGATTTTTTCAGGTTTTCTTCTGCAATAATTTTTTCAGTTACATCTGTTCCTAAAACCAGTTTTGCATGCTGCCCTTCATAAATTACATCATGTGTTATTATGCTTACTTTAACGATGCTGCCATTTTTCTTTTGATGTCGCCAGATTCCTGCATTGTTTATGCCTGAGCGATAAGTACTGAGCCTGGATTCAAATTCAGGAACATCCTCTTTTGGGCGAATATCCTTTGCCTTCATCTTTAAAAACTCTTCTTTTGAATAACCATAAAATTCCACAGCAGCTGGATTTACATCAAGGAACTTTCTTTCGGGCAGGGAAAGCATCCACATGGGCATGGGATTCTGATCAAACAAAAGCCTGTATTTATGTTCAGAAAGTCTTAAAGCTTCTTCTTGTTTCTTCCTGGCTGTTATATCCCGGACTATACCCTGGAATCGTCCGTCAGGTAGTAGTTTAGCACTTATTTCCACTTCTAACCGGCTACCATTTTTTCTCATAAATATTCTTTCATTGATAATGGTTTCACCGGCAAGTAGCTCTTTAATTTTCAATGGTCTGTTTTGGTAATCTTCCTGCAAAATTAAATCCCTGATATTCATAGAAAGTAACTCTTCCCTGCTATACCCTGTTAGATCTGTAGCTATCCTGTTTACTTCAACGTAATCACCTTCCTGGTTACTTATAAATATACCATCCGAAGCCTGGTCAATCAGCATCCTGAATTTTTCCTCACTTTCCATTATTTTTTGCTGTGCCAAAACCCTTTCACTAATATCTATTCCCACACCCATAAGGCATGGTTGTCCTTCATATTTTATTACCATGCCAGTAAAATAATAAGGCATTTTTGCACCTGATTTGGTGAGAAAATTGGCTTCTACATTATCTTCTCCTTTCACAAAAACATTCTCAATCTTTTGCTTAAGTAATGCATTTTCATCTTCGTCAAACAATTCTAGTGGATGCAGGTTTTCAATTTCATTTTTTGAATAACCTGATACTTTTTCGAAATTATTATTCCACCTGAAAAACTTACCTTCTGCATTAAACAGGTAGAAAACACCTGGCAGGCTATTGATGATTGAATCAGATAAATCCCTTTCAAGTAACACCTGTTGCTGTATTCTTTTTTGCACTGTAACATCCTGCATAGCTCCCAGCATACGGTATGCCCGGTTCTTTTCATTATACAGAATATATGCCCTGTCATAGAGGCTTCTATAGCTTCCATCGGCTGTTCTAAATCTGAATTCTTCAGCCAGGAAAGTTTTTTTATTGCGCAAGGCCATTTTAAAATTCTTTAGAAGCCGGGGTGCATCATCGGGATGAAGCCTGTCCAGGAAATCATTATATGCAATCTGGATCCCGTTGTCAATAGCGAAAATACTTTTGAATATTTCATTGCCCCACATATCATTTGTTTCCATATCCCAATCCCAGATAGCATCATTAGTAGCTTTGGCTACAAGGTTAAACCGCTCATTACTAATGGCAAGCTTTTTTGCAGTATCACCTATTTGCTCCAAAGCTTTTTTTCGTCCTGTTATATTTATAAGAGTGCCTATAATTGCTGAACTGCCTTTATATTTTGTAAGTGTACCGAACACTTCCACATCAATGATATATCCTTTTGCATGCCATCCCCGAAATTCGTAATGACTACTTTCTTCCAATCCGGAAAACCGGTTTTGCATTGTGGTTTCAACCAGTTGCTTATCCTCTTCATACACTATCCGGCTGGTGGTATTATTTATAATCTCATCCGCACTGTATCCAAATATTTCTGCAAACATTGGATTGACATAAACAAATTTTTCTTCCTGGATGATATAAACACCTACAAGCGATTTTTCTACGAGGTTTCTGAATTTTGCTTCGGCTTCCTGCAATTCAATCTCTACCAGGCTACGCTGCGTAACATCCTGTACCAATGATAAAATCCCTATATTGTTTCCCTGTTCATCCTTGAGTACTGAATTGTACCACTCACAATAAACCACTCTTCCATCTTTGGTTATATTGCGATTATATAGTGTTCCACTTTTTACATTTTTTTTATTCAGCTGTGCCAGCTGGGCTTCCACACTTTTTATATCATCAGGATGTACAAAGTTGACTGGGGATAATACCGTGTTTATCACTTCTTCTTTTTTCCATCCAAATATTTCTTCGGCTTTCTTACTCCATTGAAGTATAACCAGGTTAGCATCATACTCTACTACTGCCAGAGGTGTATTAGTAATGTGATTATTCAGGCGTTCATGCGCATTTTCCAGTGCTATTTCCGCTTGCTTTTTTACGGTGATATCATGGTAATAAACCGAGATTCCATCTTCGGAAGGATAGATCAAATCTTCAAACCAACGACCCGATTTAGAATAGGGCAATTCAAGTCTTAACGCCTGTTGGTTTTTTTTAGCTTTAAAAAGGGCATCATAAAAAGGTTCATTCACCACATCAGGAAATAATGACCAGATATTTTTTCCCAGCAAGTCAGCTGGTGCTTTACCGTGCATTTCAGCTGCCCTTTTATTCACATAGGTATAATTCCAATCGTTATCAAGCGCAATGAAAGCATCTGTAATTCTTTCAAATACATTGCTTAGCTCCGCAGTTTTTTTATGTACCTGTTCTTCAAGAGTGGCATTAAAATGATGCAACTGGGCCTCAGCCATTTTGCGCCTGGTAATGTCCCTGATGACTGCCACAGTACCTACCTTTTGGCCATTCTCATCCTTTATAGACGAAGTGGTAACCTCTACATGGATTGGTTCATTTTTTTTATCATGGTGTATAACTTCGCCTTTCCAGTATTCCTGGGTAGAAAAGTCTCCCATTATATTCTCAAGATCATGGGAAGTATATTCAATTTTTAAAACATCGCTTACTGCTTTACCTCTTACTTCCTGCTCAGTGTATCCATAAAGTGCTTCAGCATACCTGTTCCAGTTGGTTATTTTATATTCAGCATCAGTAGTTATAATTGGGTCAGAAATATTTCTTACAAGCGAAGTGTTGAATTTCAGGCTTTTTTCGGATGCCCGCAATTTCTTATTGTCAACAGCTTTTCTATAATAATTGAAGGCTAAAATAATGATGAACAAAAAACATAATACTGAAAACGTAACGAATGCTTCTCTTATAAAATTATTTCGGTAAACATTGGCTTCGGAAAGTTTATCTCTTGTTTCATCCTTAAGTTTGACCATGGCTGAATTAACGGAATCCATTAATAACTTTCCT
>JBDSYV010000100.1:0-37301 GCA_040110925.1 Ferruginibacter sp.
ACCCCTACACACGCTTTCCAAGCGTGCTCCTTCAGCCACTCGGACAAGTCTCCAAAACTTCGGGCTGCAAATGTAAGGGCATTAAAAATCTAAACTGCATCATTGCAATACTTTTTCCATTTGCATACTTCTGGAGCCTTTAATTAAAACCATTGCATTCTGAAAATTTTCAGCTTTAAACCATTTGGCAGTTTCTGCCGCATCTTTAAAATGCTGAAAATAGTCTGGGGCGTTTTTATATCCATTTCCTGTAAGCGCTACAGCAGCCCATTTGTATTTTTCAATCAGCACTATGATTTCTTCATGCTCAGCATCGGAGTCCTGTCCTAATTCCATCATGCTTCCTAAAATCAATATCTTTTTTTGACCCTCCATGTTTGCAAAATTTTTAATGGCCAGCTGCATGCTGCTGGGGTTGGCATTATAAGCATCCAAAATAATTCGATTAGACCCAGCATGTAATAATTGAGAGCGGCTATTCGATGCTGTATAATTTTCTAGTGACTGTTTTATTTTTTCGTCAGCTATATTAAATGTTTTTGCCACTGCCACTGCTGCAAGCACATTTGGTAAATTATATCCACCCACTAATTGCGTTTTGATAGAGGGTAAATTTGCGCCTTTGGTTATCGTTACTTCCAGGAATGCTTTATCATCTTTAACCCTGCCTGTATAACTGGCACCTTTGCTACCATAAGTTATTTTTTTAGGAATATTGTCCGCATAGGGCTTTAGGTATTCATAATCATTATTAATAAAAACTGTTCCTTCATTTTTTTCCAGGTAGTTGAATAGTTCAGTTTTGCCTTTTAATACTCCTTCCAGGCTTCCAAAACCTTCAAGATGCGCCTTGCCACAATTAGTGATTAGGCCATGGGTGGGTAATGTATATTGGCAATAAGATTCAATTTCTTTCAGGTGGTTGGCCCCCATTTCTATCACAGCTATTTCTGCATCATTTTTAATACGCAGTATGGTAATAGGAATTCCGATATGGTTGTTTAAGTTTCCCTGGGTAGTATATGTTTTAAAGGAAGAAGAAAGTACCTCGTGAATAAGTTCCTTAGTAGTAGTTTTTCCATTGCTGCCGGTAATTGCCAGAACAGGTATATTTAATTGTTGCCTATGTTTTTTTGCCAATTGTTGCAGGGAGACAAGGCTATCCTTTACTTTAATTACATTATTAAGATCGCCTGTGTAATTTTCATCGGTAATGCAATACGAGGCCCCCGCTTCAAAGGCTTGCCTGAGATAATGATTCCCATTATAATTTGGCCCCTTTAAAGCAAAAAACATATGGCCCGGCTTTATCTTGCGGGTATCTGTTTCTATTTCAGGATTCTGCAGGTATAACAAATACAAATCTTCAATATGCATAACTATAAGTGAATAGGCTAAAAAAGTAAATGTAAAAAAAAGCCCCCGTAAAAGGGGGCTATTTAAAAAAATTGATTATTTCTTTTTGCGTGAATTTTGTTTGCGCTTTCCGAAGATATTTCCTTCTTTAAAGCCCGGGCCTTCCGGAGGACCAAGGTATGTTTGAGCGCATCGGAATCCAACTGTACTTGCGCCCTGGTCTTCTTCAAGAAAACGACGTGTACCTGGTGACAACCAATAGGCCCTGTCATTCCAGCTTCCACCTTTTATCACCCTAGACTGGTCGCTTATTAATGAGCTTACTCCATATCCATAATAAACACCACTTGCAGAATCGCCATCAAGATAATTGATTACATTATTATGTTGGTAGTTACGACGGTTTTTTACATCCTCATCTGATATATCAGCTTTTTTTAAGCGTCCAAGGCTATCTCTTTCATACTCTCCTGAAGCATTTTTATAATATTTCTGAAATTTATTACCGCGGAAATAGTTGAAGTCTTCTCCGTCTACTGAAGTCATAGGCCTGTAAACATCACCTACCCACTCACTTACATTTCCGCTCATATTATACAATCCAAATGCATTTGGATAAAATGATTTTACATTTCCCGGAATGGCAGCACGGTCATTTAACCCCCCTGCAATACCCATGTTATCGCCACTTCCACGCTTAAAGTTAGCCAGGAATTTACCCTGCCATGTCCCATGGCGGTTATCTCTTAACCCGTTAGGATTTTTGCTCCATGAATATATTTGTTGATTAGAGCGCAACTCCTCTCCACTTTTTCCTTCTTTTTTACGAGGAGAAGGGTTCTGATCAAGTAAGCCATACGCTGCATATTCCCACTCAGCTTCTGTTGGTAGGCGATATCCCATGTTCAAAACACCATCTTCCATTTTCACAGTGCCTCTTGGTTTACCATTGATATCTTTTAAATCAGATTTCTTGGGTTTGCTTCTGCCCTGGATGAGGTCAGGATTCATCAGGTATGCCTCTGTATTAAAGGTACCCTCGGCACCGGCGCCTTTCATTTCTCTTTTTGCAGCATCTTTTTTAAGGTAACCAGTTTTCATCAGCTTTAACTCATTTACCCTGTCTGTACGCCAGATACAAAAATCGTGTGCCTGTTGCCAGCTCACACCTACTACGGGATAGTAATTGTATGATGGAAAACGAAAGTAGTATTCCACATAAGGTTCATTATAGGCTAGTTCCTCTCTCCATACAAGTGTATCGGGCAATGCTTTAAAAATAACATTAGTATCGCCGCTGAATACATTATCAAGCCAATATAGATATTCGCGATAATGAACGTTTGCTACTTCTGTTTCATCTATAAAAAACGAAGGAACAGTAATTCTCCGCGGAACATTATTCCAGTCGCCCATTACATCCTCATCTTTAGCACCCATTACAAATGAACCGCCTTGTACGAAAACAAGTCCTGGACCTGCTTTGGGATACTTTACTTTAGCCACATGAAAATTTCCCATGTTTTTATCGTCATAGTTCCAGCCAGTAACTTCCGACTTACTTTTCTTCTTTCCAAAAAGGCCCCCATTTTTACAGGCACTTAAGGAGAGGGCAGCTACTATTACTATTGCCAGATTTTTTACCGAAAATATTTTTGTCATGTGCATTCGTTTAGCAAATTATTTAACGAAAGGTTTTCTTTATTATTGTATGTGGGGTTTACTACAAATGCGAATATAAATACTTTAACTCAAACCCGTATTCTCATTAATAGACTTAATGTCTTTTTACAACTTTTTTATTAACGGATTAGAAAAATTTTTAGAATTATAATTTTTTTTGAATGTTGGCGTTTAAATGCAACACGAGAATTCATATATCCTTTTATAATAAAATAATTATTTATTAGGAGGTTTAAAGAAATTGAATATATTTGAAAATAATTATTTTGGATATTTTTAACAAGACATTATAAATTTGTTAATTTTAAAAGGAATTCCACTATTTTTACACCAAGAAAATAAAACCATTAAATAAACGCTTATAGAGGTAAGTCTACCTAACCAAGACAAACAAAACGCATGAAAAAAGCAACTTTGAAACTATCTGCCTTAGTTATAATACTGGCAGGTGCAACAACCGTAGCAAATGCCCAAGCTAATTCAATTAATGTAGTTACTACTGCAGTACCTTTTTTAAGAATATCTCCTGATGCCCGCAGTGGTGGTATGGGTGATGTTGGTATTGCTACTTCTCCCGATGCTAACTCGGCATTCTGGAATCTTGCTAAAACTCCTTTTTCAACAAATAAAGCTGGACTTGCTGTTACTTACACGCCGTGGCTGAATGACCTAGGTTTAAATGATGTATATCTTGCCTCACTTGCTGGATTTTATAAAATAGATGACCTGCAGGCATTATCATTAGGTTTCCGATATTTCAGCCTGGGTAATATCCAGTTTACTGATGGTATTGGTAACATTACAGGTAATGGCCGTCCACGTGAGTTTTCTATTGATGGGGGTTACTCAAGAAAATTATCTTCAAAAATCGGTTTGGGTATAGCATTACGGTATATTTCATCTGATCTTGCTAATGGATATTCACCTTCTACCGGGCAGAGTTATAAAAAAGGTTCTTCTGTTGCTGGTGATTTACATTTTTACCACCATGGCATTAAAGAAAACGGCAGCGGGCTTAACTGGGGTTTAACCTTGAGCAACCTGGGTGCGAAGATTTCTTACACAAGCGACGCTACACAAAAAGATTATATTCCTGCTAACCTTGGCTTAGGTGCAGCTTATAGTAAAGTTTTTGATGCAGACAATAAGATAACTTTTGCTCTGGATCTGAACAAATTATTAGTTCCAACTCCTCCGGCTGTATCAGATTCAGCAGGCCTTGCTGGCTACCGCTCAAAAGGTGTGGTAAGCTCATGGTTCAGTTCATTTGGTGATGCTCCAGGTGGTGGTGGTGAAGAACTTCGTGAAGTTACAGCTTCACTAGGTGCTGAATACTGGTACAAAAATCAATTTGCAGTAAGAGCAGGATATTTTTACGAGCATCCTGAAAAAGGAAACCGTAAATATTTTACTGTAGGTGCAGGTTTAAAATACAACATGATTGGATTAAACTTTAGCTACCTGCTTCCTTCAGGTTCAGGTGTAAACCGTAATCCATTATCAAACACTTTGCGTTTTGGTTTATCTCTTGATATTGATAATAAATAATAAAGTTGAATTATACAAAAAAGCGCCTCCTTACCGGGGCGCTTTTTTTTGCATCAGTATTTTTCCTCATCTTCGTTTTTAAACAAGATATTCATGTCATTTAGAATTGGATCGGGTATTGATTTTCACAGGCTTATAGAAGGAAGAGAATTCTGGTTAGGAGGTATTCTTATTCCGCATACAAAAGGATCACTCGGTCATAGCGATGCCGATGTTTTATTACATGCAATATGCGATGCACTCCTTGGGGCATTGTGCCTGGGTGATATAGGGAAACACTTTCCGGATACAGATGAAAAATATAAAAATATTGACAGTAAGATTTTATTAAAAAAAACTTTTGAATTGGTTATAAATGAAGGTTATTCAGTAGTAAATATTGATACCACCATATGCCTGGAAGAACCTAAAATAATGAAGTATGTTGAAGGTATGAAGGAAATAATTGCAGATATTTTGAATATAAGCATTAAAGATATTTCTGTAAAAGCTACCACAACAGAAAAAATGGGTTTTGCAGGAAGGGAAGAAGGATTAGTAGCCTATGCAACAGTTTTACTTCAAACAGCCTGAAATGATTGCAATTCATATAATTAATACCTCATCTAATCCCTTGCCATCCTACGCAACAATTGGATCATCAGGAATGGATATAAGGGCAGCGCTGGATGAAACGCTCATACTTAAACCAATGGAAAGGTTTTTAGTACCAACTGGATTATTTGTAGAAATACCTTTGGGATATGAACTTCAGGTAAGGCCCCGGAGTGGCCTCGCACTTAAAAATGGTATAACCTGTTTAAACTCCCCCGGCACAATTGACAGTGATTACCGCGGAGAGATTAAGGTTTTATTGATAAACCTTAGCAGCGAGGATCAGTCTATCAATAATAATGATAGGATTGCGCAAATGGTTTTACATAAAATTGAACATGCGGAATTATTGACTGTTGAACAATTAAACAAGAGTGCCAGGAACACTGGTGGCTTTGGTCATACCGGGCTTCAATAAAATAATTTATACTATGAAATATTTAGTTGCTATTCTTTTAATAATATTTGTTGGTTTTATTTCATGCCGCAGCACAAGGCACACAACAAATAATATAAATAAAGCAATTTTGCCAAGGGACTCTTCAATGATAATGCAAAATCAATCCTCCGCTGATTCCCTTATTCTATATAATAATACATTGGATAAACTAAATGATAATTATATAAATTTCAAAACCTTTTCTGCAAAAGTAAAAGTAGAAATAGAAGATTCTAAAGGAAAGCAACCCGATATTACTGCTACTTTACGCATGATAAAAGATAGTGCCATATGGATGTCGTTAACTGCCACATTTTTAAACATAGAAGTATTCAGGGTTTATATTACCAGGGATAGTGTTATACTTTTAAACAAGCAAAATAAAGAAGTCCAATACCGATCCTTAGATTATCTCCAGGAGGTAACTGAAATTCCTTTTGATTTTTATACACTGCAAAATCTATTGGTTGGCAACCCTGTTTTTTTCAATCGCGACAGGGTCTTGATCCGTAAGATTGAAAATTTTATATTGATTTCAAGCATTGGAAAAGAATTTAAAAACCTTCTAACCTTATCTTCTGACAATAACCTTTTATTACATAGCAAACTAGATGACCTGGATATAGCAAGAAACCGTACAGCAGATCTTACTTATGATGATTATGTAAATTATAACGCAATAAATTTTTCAACAACTAGGCATATCACTGCTTCTGAAAAAAACAGGATTGATATCAGGATGAACTTTAAGCAGTTTGAGTTTAACAAAGAATTATCAGTCGCTTTTTCAGTGCCAAAAAATTATAAGAAAAAATAATCGTTACTTTTATTTGCTGCAGGCCTTCATGCAGTGCTCTGATTTCAACACATTAATAAAATTCCATTGACAAGATTATTTTTAATATTTGCCATGATAGCACTTTCTTTAAATGTAAGTGCACAAACACGTGAAGAGTTGGAAAGACAACGCCAGCAATTGAAAAAAGAAATTGAAGAAACTGAAAAACAACTAAAAAATAATAAGGTACAGACTAAGGAAAATTTTCTGCAGTGGAAACTCATCAACAATAAAGTAAATCTACAGGACAGGGTATTGGACAACCTAAGCAAAGATCTCCGCCTGCTGGAAAACAATATGAATTCTACACAACGGGATATAAAACGCTATGACAGGCTTTTGGATACCTTGAAACAGGAGTATGCAAAAAGCCTGGTATATGCCTATAAAAACAGGAGTAATTATGATTTCCTGAATTTTATTTTTTCTGCATCCAATTTTAATGACGCTATTAAAAGGATATCATACCTAAAAAGTTACCGGAGCTATCGTGAAATGCAGGGACAGAATATTCTTCGCACACAGGATTTAAGAAAACAGCGCATACAGGACCTTGCAGGCACCCGCCAAAAAAAATCAACAACACTGCAGGTACAAAGTAAAGAAATGGCTGTACTGGAAGTACAACAAAATGAAAAAGACAGGATATTAGCCGAATTAAAAAAACAAGGCAAAACCCTAAACAACCAGATTGCACAAAAGCAAAAACAAATGCGCAAGGTAGATAATGCCATTGCTGCTGCTATAAAAAGAGCCCTTGATGATGCCCGTAAAGCTGCTACTGCAAGGGCTTCTGAAGAAACACGCAAACGTATGGAAGCAGATAAAAACGCAACAATCTCAAAACCTGATAAAGAAAATACATCTCCTGCCAGTACTAATACAAAATCATTCACTAAGACCACAGCACCTGTTAAGAAAATGGAAAGTGTACTTCTAAACTCTGATAATATGGCCCTGAATAACAGCTTTGAAAAAAACAGGGGAGGGCTTCCCTGGCCCGTAGATAAAGGATATGTACTCATGCACTATGGCACTAATAAATTACCAAGCGGTAGCACCATGGTGGTTACATCTGTAACCATTTCCTCTGAAATTGGTGCCCCGGTTAAAGCAGTTTTTGATGGCACCGTTTCTACTGTTACCAATGTAGAAGATATGCAGGTGGTAATAATGCAGCATGGAAAATACTTTACCACTTACAGTAATTTATCCTCTGTAAACGTTCAGCGTGGACAACAATTAAAAACTGGCCAGGTCTTAGGAAGAGTAGCACCTAACTTTGATGGTGTTGGCGCAATTGATTTTTACATGAGCAATGAAACCAGCAATTTCGACCCTGAAAGATGGTTAAGGCCAAGATAATCACGGGATGATTATTTTAACCTCATGTAAAGATTTTCGTATAAAGGAACAATATTGTGTATATCAAATTTTTGTGCCTGGGCAAGCGCATTCTTTTTAAAAGTTTTATGAGTGGCTTCATCTTTTAAGATTCGAATTGCATTCCTGCTCATATCTTCCACATCACCCACATTACTCATATAGCCGCAATTGCCGTCAATAATTATTTCTGGTAAGCCTCCAGCATTCGTTGAAATTACAGGAACTTCAGCAGCCATTGCTTCCAGCGCAGCAAGTCCAAAGCTTTCATATTCGCTGGGTAAAAGAAATAAATCGGCAATGGGCAATATTTCTTCCATCTGCTCCTGCTTTCCTAAAAACTTTATTTCCGCATGATTTTCACAATCCCGTGTCATAGATTCAATTTGAGGTCTTTCGGGCCCATCCCCTATCAGTAATAGCTTAGATGGAATTTCTTTATTCAATAATAAAAATGTTTTTATAACATCATCCACTCGTTTTACTTTTCTGAAATTGGAAGCATGTACAATAATTTTTTGCCCCTCGGGTGCAATTAATTTTTTAAATGCATCAACCGGTTTTTTATGAAAACGTTTTACATCTACAAAATTGTGAATAACCTCAATGGGCTTTTCAATTGTAAAGTTTTTATATGTTTCTTCTTTAAGATTTTCTGATACTGCCGTAAGCACATCACTTTCTTCCATAGAAAATGTTACTACGGGGCTATAGGTTTTATCCCGCCCAACCAAGGTTATATCCGTACCATGAAGTGTAGTAATAACAGGAATCCTTTTACCTTGTTTGGCTAATATCTGCTTAGCCATATATGCAGCAGCAGCATGCGGAATAGCATAATGTACATGCAATAAATCAACATCATTATTATTTACCACATCCACCATCGCACTCGCAAGCGCAGTTTCATAAGGTGGGTAATCAAATAACGGATAGGTTGGAACCCTTACTTCATGATAAAAAATATTTGCATGAAACCCACTTAACCTAACGGGTTGCTGGTAAGTGATGAAGTGTATGTTATATCCCTTGTCTGCAAGTGCTTTACCTAATTCGGTAGCCAATACTCCACTTCCACCAAAAGTGGGATAACATACAATGGCAATATTCATAAATAAAAATTTATAATGCTTCGGTTTGCAATTTACCGATTATATAATCACAGGGTTTTATTTAATGTTGTAAACGGTATTTGATTAAGTTTGTTCGAATATTAAATATTAGTATGAAAAATAAATTTCTTATTACACTCTTACTTCTTTGCGGCTGTTTAACTGCTTTCGCCCAAAGTGACTCTACAACTATAAAAGCAATTTCTGATGAAGTATTAAGCCGCAGTAAAGCTTATGAAAATCTTCGGTTCCTATGCAAGCAGATCGGCCCACGCCTTAGTGGCTCTGCCAATGCAGCAAAGGCTGTCACAGAAACTGCCAGGATGCTAAGAGTAGCCGGAGCTGATACCGTTTACCTGCAGCCCTGTATGGTACCACATTGGGTAAGAGGTGCGAAAGAAACCGGGCATATTCATGTAGCAGGTAATAATAAAAGAAACCTGAATTTATGTGCGTTGGGAAATTCAGTGGGCACAGGCATCAAAGGCATTACTGGTAAAGTAATTGAAATTAAAAATTTTGCAGAACTGGAAAAAATGAGCGCTAAGGTAAAAGGAAAAATTGTGTTTTATAATTTCCCAATGAACCCTACCTACGTCAGAACATTCATGGCTTATGGAGAAAGTGGCGGCTATCGAACAAGAGGTCCGGCACGAGCTGCTAAATTTGGCGCCATAGCTGTGATGGTAAGATCCCTTGCAAGCAACATAGATAAATACCCTCATACCGGCACCACTATTTATAATGATTCCTTTCCAAAAATACCTGCTGTAGCCATTAGCACAGAAGATGCAGAGTGGCTAAGCAACCAATTAAAAATAAACAATAAGGTTACTGCTTTTTTAAGAACCAATTGCCAGATGCTTCCTGATGTTCTTTCTTATAATGTAATTGGCGAATTGAGAGGAAGCACTTTACCTGGAGAAATTATCACTGTAGGTGGCCACCTGGATAGCTGGGACCTTGCCGAAGGTGCACAGGATGATGGGGCAGGTTGCGTACAAAGCATAGAAATCATCAGGGCTTTAAAAGCGGCAGGCATTTATCCAAAACGTACAATAAGAGCAGTAATGTTCATGAACGAAGAAAACGGTTTGCGGGGTGGAAGTGCCTATCTGGAAGCAGCAAAACTTAAAAAAGAAAACCATGTTTTCGCATTTGAAAGCGATGCAGGAGGATTTACACCCCGGGGATTTGGCCTGGATATGAGTGATGAACATGCGGAAAAAATTCGTAGCTGGAAGCCTTTGTTTTTAAATTATGGAGTATATGATTTTTCGTCTGGCGGTGGTGGTTCTGATATAGGGCCATTAAAACAAATCGGCGCTTCACTTGCAGGCCTGATGCCGGATAGCCAGCGGTACTTTGATTTACATCATGCTGCCACAGATACATTTGAAGCGGTAAGCAAGAGAGAACTGGACCTTGGTGCTGTAAATATGGCTGCACTGATATGGCTCGTGAGTGAATATGGGTTATAAAGATTATTTTTAAATACCATAAATCTTTGCCATGCAAAATGATGATGCTTCAATATTAAAAAAGCGACCATCTTCCTTTAGAAAATATGTTCGTATGTTTTTTTTGCTGGTCCTAATTGTATTAGCAGTAATTATCTGGTGGAATTATTTTTATGTTTTTGGAGAAGGCGTAAAATCCGGTGAATTAAATTTCGTAGTGAAAAAGGGAAATATATTTAAAACCTATGAAGGAAAACTGATTCAATCCGGCATACGTTCCAAAACTGCAGGCTCAATACAATCCTATGAATTTGATTTTTCTATTACTAATGATAGCATTGCCAATGTGATGATGTTGAATAGCGGCAAATATTTTGACCTTCATTATCGTGAGTATAAAAACACCATTCCCTGGAGAGGATATAGCCGGTATGTGGTTGATAAAATTGTTGGAATGAGAGAGGTAGAACATTAAATTCTCATACTCCTGCATATAATAAAAAAATTACCGGTTGCTTATGAAGCTCCGGTTTTTTTTTGCGCCAAACTTCCACAGGTTGCGTAACAATATTTTCTGTAGCATCACTGATATTTGCAGCAATACAAATCATTGTTTGCTTATCACAAACTTTTAATAAGGCTTCCAGCAATTGGTTATTCCTGTATGGGGTTTCTATAAATATTTTGGTGCTGTTATGTTTTTTTGATGAAGACTGTAGCTCCAGGATGCGTTGTACTCTTTGATGGTTGTCTATGGGAAGATATCCCACAAACTCAAACTGCTGGCCATTCATGCCACTTGCCATAAGTGAAAGTAAAATAGAACTTGGCCCAACCAATGGCCTTACTATAGCTCCCATTTTATGCGCAATAGCTACCAGATCCTGACCGGGGTCGGCCACTCCCGGGCAGCCTGCTTCGCTTATGATGGCTATATCTGAATCTTCATTTAATTTCTTTCCGAAAATAATTTCCAGCTCCTTATTATTCTTGTCTATACTGTACCATTCAAAATCATCAATCACAATGCCTTTGTCAATGGCTTTTAGAAAACGTCTTGCAGTTCGTTCATTCTCTGCAAAAATTATTTTGCATTTTTTTACCGCAGCCAGCACATAAGCGGGGATTGTTTCCAGGGCATCCGGAGCCAGCACAGTTGGTATAAGGTAAACGGTTCTCATTAAATAATGACATGTTTTTTTCTGGCAGAAATTATGCTTAACGTTGCCGCAACCACGGCATAACTCGGTGCAAACAACCAACCGATAAACGGCAATAAATGTAGCATATAAAACACCATCCCATTGCCAATGGCCAGGCCTTTATGGCGACTGATAAATGCTATGCTTTGCTGAGCCGTTAATTTATTCCGCTCACTGCTATAATCCAGCATGGAGAAACCAAAATAATAACATTCCACAAATAGAGCTACTAGTGGTGCAATCCATCCGAAAATTGGAATGAAGGATAGAAATAAAATAGTTACCACATACACTGTTTGCCAAAGTACATTTCTCAAAGCAATCTTTATTGCCCTGCCTATATCTTTTAATAATTGGGAAAAGCTGAAGGGAAAATCCCTGCCTTCCATAATACTTTCCGTTTTTTCGCTCAGGTAGGCAAATACCGGTGAGCCTATAATGAGAAATAAAAATTTGAAAAGCGAAAAATAAAATAACAGCAATACCAATCTAAAAATGATCTGGCCCACAACAAACAAAAAACTTATCCAGCTATCCTGCATTTTATCCAGCCAGTTTTTAGCACCCGTTTTCAATAATATTAACTCTATTGCTGTATTGCTTGAGGTCCAGAAAAGATAAATACCCCCTATAAAAAGTATGCTGTAAAAAAAACCTGGGATTATGATCCATTTCCATAGCCCGTGTTTGGAGATGAAGCGGTGAGCTTCGGCATAAGATTGTATGGCAATAATAATTTCCTTTAGCATCGGTTTTTTAAAGGTGATCAGGAGGGTTAAAGTTAACAAACAAAAATTAAGTAAGGCGGCTTATGTATTTTTGAAAATGTAAATCAGCATATGAAAAAATTAAACCTGGATTTTTACGAAAGAGAAGACGTTGTACAGGTTGCAAAGGATTTACTTGGAAAAATTCTTGTAACGAAAATAGATGACTTACTTACCAGTGGACGCATTGCGGAAACAGAAGCCTATGTTGGCCTGACAGATAAAGCATCGCATTCCTTCAAAGGCAGGCGCACCTCAAGGAACGAACACATGTATGCAACTGCAGGAACCGCATACATTTACATTTGCTATGGTATGCACCAAATGATGAATGTTGTTACGAATAAAAAGGATATTCCTGACGCAGTTTTAATAAGAGCAGTTGAACCTCTGGAGGGCATTGAAATAATGTTAGATAGAACAGGTAAAAAAGGTCTGGATAATTCCCTTACCCGTGGTCCCGGAAATGTAGGCAAGGCCCTGGGATTATTTAAAAAACATTCCGGCTTGTTTTTACTCGACGATGAAATTTCAATTTATGATGATGGTTGTCGCATTGATGAATCACTAAAGGGTATCAGTAAAAGAATAGGTGTTGAAAGCGCTGGTCCTGATGGCTTATTGCCTTACCGTTTTTTTATAAAAGGCAATGCCTATGTAAGTGGGAGGCCAAATAAATGATGATTGATTTATGATTTATGATGTCTGATTTATGATGTTTGATTTATGATGTTTATTAAATTTACCAATTACCAATAAACCATTCACAATTCATCATTCACAATTCACCATTGACCATTGACCATTGACCATTGTCCAGGCACTACTTAAAATTTTGGGCAAGGAATCCCTTTGCTATCCGGGGGTCTCTTGATATAAATGATTGAAATTTCGGAGCCGCCACGGCTACCTGTAGCTGCTTTGAGGCTGCTGATATTTACATCGTAGGTTACTCCTATCCTTAGCCCGGCTATTTCCAGGCCGACATATGGAATTACAGCATCATTAAGCCTGATCCAGGAGCCAACGTAAACATTAGTGGGATTTACATTATCGCCATTGGCATTTAGGCTTAGCGCTGCACCAATTGTAGTTTCGCTGGCCTTATTTTGTATCTGGTGTATTACCGATGTATGCACACCTACTACGTCCGATAAAGGGAATGATCCTCCGTCATGTACAGTTATACGGCCACTAAGCAGCCAGTTTTTATCCTTAAAACTTACTTTGGGCCGGTTGATATGATACATGGAAGCCCCCAGATAATAATTGTTTTCACCATTGCTTGAACCCGAAAAAAGCAAACCTGCGTTCATATCAAAATAGCTTTGATTATTTCCGTTGGTAAGTATATCACTTGTGGTGCCGGTAAACCCATTTTGTTGCAACATGTCTTCAAAAGTGAGCTTGCTGACATCTAATATCATACTGCTATAAGTGCCCTGGAAACCTGCACCAATTGTATTATATCCATTTTCATCCAATGCTTTATGATAAGATAAGGAAACGGAGCCATAATTTAATTTCAACTGGCTATTTGCACTTGCATCTGAAACGCCTGAAATGCCGATACCAAAAACATCGGTTTCTGGGATACGCTTTTTCATTATTCCCAGGTCAATAGAAGCACTTGAAGTAACATAAGCCTTGGGAATGGATGGCCATTGATCACGGTGATTAGCAGAAAGCCGCCAAAGCCCATCAAACTTACCTGTAAAGGCAGGATTTAATGTGAGTGGCGAAGAAAAGAATTGAGAAAAATGCGGATCCTGTGCAAGCAAAGTATTCGTTATAAAAAGAGCAGCTAATAAAAAGAGGTATTTTTTCATCTATCAAAAGTTCTGAGTAATAAAGATAAGAAAATGGCTTAAATAGCTGCTTGAATTAAAGCCAATGCTGTATTAATTCTGCATTTTAGCCCCATAGGCAAGGTCACCAGCATCTCCAAGACCTGGTACTATGTAGCCTTTTGCTGTTAATTCATCATCAATATCGCCACACCATATATGGGCTTTGGGTTCTACCCTCAGGACATATTCAATACCTACAGTACAAGCTATAGCACACACAATGTGTAATTCTTTAATATTTCCTTCATCCTTCAAATGCTGAATGGATTTTACCAGCGATGCTCCTGTTGCAAGCATCGGATCACTAATAATAACTACCCTGTTTTCAATATCGGGGCAGCTCATATATTCCATCCTTATTTCAAAAGTTCCATCAGGTTGATGTTTGCGGTAAGCACTTAAAAAAGCGTTATCAGCCCTGTCAAAATAATTCAATAAGCCATTATGCATTGCCAGTCCTGCCCTAAGTATTGTGGCAAGTACAGGTTGATCTTTAAGCATTTTACAATTGGCTATTCCCATTGGTGTGGTTATTTCCACTTCTTCCCATACCATGTTTTTGCTTATTTCATAACCAATTACTTCAGCAATTCTTTCCAGGTTTCTCCTGAAGCGCATCCTGTCTTGCTGCACATCTACGTTTCTTAATTCACTTACCCAATTACTTACAAGAGAATGCTCTTTGCTGAAATTATGAACCATATTATTGTTGTTCTGCCTGTAAAAAAGGCTGTTAAGGTTGTCAAGAATCCCAACAAATCTAAAATAAAATCAGTCCGCATCCTTATTTTTGATATGGTCTTTTTAAAAACGAGAAATATGAACCTGATTAAGATAATTTCCCAGTCTGTACTTGTTGCTGTTTTGATAACCCTGTTTGCCTGTAATAACCAGCATCAATATGAAATCAATAGCAATGATAAATATGAAAAAGGTAAAGAAACTTTGACAGCCATGGAGCAGAAAAACCCCTTGAGGTTTTTATCTGTTAAGGGTGAGAATAAAAAAAATATGTTAGGTCAAACCGTTGTAAGAGGGAATATTTACAACAACGCCAAAATAGTAAGTTATAAAGACGTAGATATAAAACTATCTTTTTACAGTAAAACCGGGGCTTTACTGGAAGAAGATAATAACGTGGTTTATGAAACCATTACGCCAGGCGGAAGCCAGAGTTTTAAATCAAAATTCTTTACGCCTAAGGGAACGGATAGTGTAGCTTTAAAAGTAATAGGTGCTAAGTATTAGTTATAAACGAAAAACTATCTCCATCAAACAATCCCTTATCGCTTAGTTTCAAATGTGGAATTACAAGTAAGGCCATGAATGAGGCCGTCATAAAAGGCGATTTTAAACTGCTGCCTAAAGTTTGTTTTACAAAATGATCTATCTCTGTGTAAGCTGCAGCAACTTCATATCCATCCCCATTACTCATTAATCCTCCTACAGGCAATGCAAGTATTTTTTCTTCAGTGCCTGCCACTGCACTTAATCCTCCTCTTTCGGCAATCACCAGGTTCACCGCCCTGCATATGCTTTCATCATCTGCACCAATGGCTACAATATTGTGGCTGTCATGTGCTACTGAAGATGCAATGGCCCCATGTTTTATACCTGTGTTTTTTATAAATGCTGTTGCTACCGGTGCATTAAAATATCGGTTCACCACAGCGATCTTCACAATATCCTGGCCTGTGTCGGGCAATACCAGACCGTTGATTGTCGTCACTGACAGTGGAAGTTTATTCGTAATAAGTTGACCGTCCAGCGCTTCAATTATGCATATGTCTTCGGAATCCTTTGTTGATCTAATCTGGAAATCTTCCGGTGTTTTTGTATCACAATCAAATTGATTTATGATGCCTGCAATTGTAGTTTCTATTAAGGATGTGCCATTTTTTGCAACCAGAACGCCATCAATATAAGTTTCCAATACCTGGAAGTCCTGCAGATTTCTTACAACAGCAATATCGGCTGGCTGGTCTTTTTTTAATATGCCATTACGCATCTTATAATGCAACACCGGGTTGATACAGGCTGCCTGCAAGACTTTATATACATCATTCCCCTTTGCAACAGCCCTGGCACATAACTGGTTTATATGTCCCTCCAGCAAACTATCCGGGTGTTTGTCGTCACTACAAAACATCATCTTTTTAAAATGATCAGCCAATAAAGGTTCAAGAGCATCAAAGTTTTTGGCTGCACTTCCTTCACGAACGAGAATCTTCATTCCATAGCCCAATTTATCCAGCGCTTCTTCTGCCGTAAAGCATTCATGATCGGTGCTGATACCTGCATTGATATAATTTCTTGCAGCTTCCCCCATGAGTCCCGGGGCATGCCCATCTACGGGCTTTCCATATTTTTTGGCAGAAGCTATCTTTGCCATTACTTCTTCATCCCCGTACAATACACCGGGAAAATTCATCATTTCACTCAGGTAATTTATTTCGGGATGTTGTAATAATTCATCCACTGCGGCAGAATTTATGGCCGCACCGGCTGTTTCAAAAATGGTGGCAGGTACACAACTGGGAGCGCCAAAATGAAATTTAAACGGTACAGTATTGCCCTCATTAATCATATAATGAACGCCAGCTATGCCGCATACATTGGCAATTTCATGGGGATCACTTATACTGGCAACGGTACCATGCACCACCGCCAGGCGGGCAAATTGTGAGGGAACAAGAAGACTGCTCTCAATATGCACATGGCTATCTGTAAAGCCTGGAATGATATAAGGTTCGTCCTTTTTTTCATCACCGGTTTTTTCTATCCGGCTTATCTGTTTACCGCTTATAAATACTTCTCCGTAAAAAATTTCTCTTTCTTCTATTTTTACAATGTTTCCTTTAATGCTGAAATCTGGCATGTATCAATGATTTTTGGTAATTATTGGAATCATATCTTTGGATTAGGGTTAATAACCCTTAATCAAAACTATTTCCAGGACAAATATCCAGTTAATTAATTTTTAAACTAAACAAAAAACTAAGTAAATGAAAACGATGAAAGCATTTTTGCCGGTATTAGTGTTACTCATGGCATTTTCTGCTACAGCGCAAACCGCAGATGAAATTGTAGATAAATATGTTACGGCCATGGGCGGCAAAGAAAAATTAAGCAGCCTGAAATCAGCAAAAATGGAAGGCGTTATTAATGTACAGGGAAACGATATCAGTATCGCTATAACCAAAGTGCAAAACACTGGTATGAGAATGGACCTGGAAATTATGGGCGCTAATAATTACCAGATAATGAATACAAAATCTGGTATTACTTTCTTTCCTATTAGGGGTATGCAGTCCCCGGAACCAATGCCTGATGAACAATATAAAGGGGCATTGACTCAACTGGATTTGCAGGGAACTTTGTTTAATTATAAGGATAAAGGCACTACGCTGGAATATTTGGGTACGGAAAAAGTAGAAAGTAATGAAGCGTACAAATTAAAGGCTACGCTAAAATCTGGCTCAGTTGTAAATTATTTTATTGATACCAAAACTAACATGCTGGTAAAATCTTCATCTAAAAGAATGATGCAGGGCGTGGAAACAGAATTCGAAACTACGTTTTCAGATTATAAGCAAAATACCGATGGGTTCTGGTTTCCTTATACAACTGGAACGCCACAAGGCACCACTAGTTTTGATAAGATTGAAACAAATATAAAAGTTGATCCCAAAATGTTTGAGCAATAGGAATACCTGTTACACTAATTAGGCGAATTACACGAATTGCAGAATTCTTTAAATCATTAAGTCAATAGGTCAATTGTCAATGGCCTATTGATTTAATAACACTTCACTTCAACAAATCAGGCCTTCTGTTTTCAGTATGTTTTAATGCCTGTTCGTGCCGCCACTCATCAATCAGTTTATGATTGCCGCTCATTAAAATTTCCGGCACCTTCCAGCCCCTGAAAATTTCCGGCCGCGTATAAACCGGCGGCGCTAATAAATTATCCTGGAACGAATCTGACAGGGCAGAACTCTCGTCATTAAGCACTCCTGGAATCAACCGCCCTATGGCATCTGTAAGTACAGCAGCTGCAAGTTCGCCGCCGCTTAATACATAATCACCAACAGATATTTCTTTGGTAATGAAATGATCCCTTACCCGCTGATCTATGCCTTTGTAATGGCCACAGATCATCAGTAAATTTTTTTTCAATGAATATTGATTGGCCATAGATTGATTAAATGTTTCACCGTCGGGGCTCAGGTAAATCACTTCATCATAAATAGTTTTTTGTTGCAATGATTCAATTGCATTTACCAATGGTTCTATCATCATGACCATACCTGCTCCGCCACCAAACTGGTAATCATCTACCTGTGCCCTTGCATATGTTGTGTATTCCCGCAGGTTGATAATATTGACCTGCAGCAGATTTCTCTCCCTTGCCCTTTTAAGAATTGAATGAGAAAATGGCGACTCAAGCAATCCCGGAACAACAGTGATAATGTCAATTTGCATAAATATTTTTATAGTAATAATTAGATTTCCTAAACCCTCTAAACATCTAAACTTTCTAAACCTCTTAAACCTTATCCCATAAACTCATCAAGGTCTCGTTTTTGTTTTTTAGTTGGCCTGCCTTGCTTGCTCATACGCTTACCAGTGTGAAAAGCTGCGGCCTGGAACTGCATCCTTTCAACTTCTTCTACAGGTGTTATATCAAGATAATATTTTATGGCCTCAGCATACTGAAGCCGGTTATGCAGCAAGCCGGTTACTTTTATCAGCCATTTTTTGGCTTCCGTTTTCACTTCATATTCATCATTAACAGCAACAGATTTTGAAGGCTTTGCAGATATGCCATTGAATTTTACTTTTCCTTTATCACAGGCCTCTGAAGCAAGGCTCCGGGTTTTAAACAAACGAATGGCCCAAAGGTATTTATCCAGTCGTAATTTTTCTTTTTCCATTTACTTAAAACAATATTTACAAAGCTAAGACAAATGATATGCCTGCCATTTATACAATTAACAAACTCCAGCCCTCCTACTTTGTATAGAATCCTTAATTTTAAAATTCTAAAAGAATATTATGAACATAAGAACTAGGATTTTAATTATTGTATCGTTTGCATTTGTACAGGTGGCCATTTCGCAAAGCCGTGGCATTACATGGACACCAGATGGAGTAGCGTATGTAAAAGCAAAAGACGGAGGCCTTGTGCGGGTGGACCCCAAAACAGATGCAGAATCAGTAATTATAAAAAAAGAACAATTGATTCCAGCAGGTACCAATGCTGCATTGAGAATACAATCCTTTGATTATAGCCCTGATAAATCTACTATGCTATTGTTTACTAATACTGCAAAAGTGTGGCGCTATAATACCCGGGGTGATTACTGGTTGCTTCAAACCGGAACAAATAAACTTACACAATTAGGCAAAGGATTGCCAGCACAGTCACTGATGTTTGCAAAATTTTCGCCTGATGGTAAGCATGTTGCTTATGTAAGTGATCACAATCTTTTTAGTGAAGATGTTTCAACCGGCTTAATTAGAAAACTTACTTCTGATGGAACCCGCAAACTTATCAATGGAACATTTGATTGGGTATATGAAGAAGAATTTGATTGCAGGGACGGTTTTCGCTGGAGTCCTGATAGCAGGCAGATCGCTTTCTGGCAAGTGGATGCCACCAAAATAAGAGACTACTATATGTTGAACACCACAGATTCCAATTATTCTAGGGTTATTCCTGTAGAGTATCCTAAAGTTGGTGAGCCACCATCCCCTGTAAAGATTGGCGTTATAACCTTGAACGGTGGTGTAATAAAGTGGATGAGATTAGAGGGTGATCCAAGGCAATATTATGTGCCCCGCATGGAATGGAGTAGCGCTAATGAACTTGTGCTGCAACAACTGGACAGGAAACAACAGGAAAGCAGGTTAATTTATTGCAAGGTCTCAGATGGCAGCAGCAGCACCTTCTGGGCGGAAGCGGACGATGCATGGGTTGATTTGAATACAAAAAATCCAGTTGGTTGGAACTGGATAAATAAAGGCCAGGAGTTTTTGTGGGTGAGTGAAAAAGATGGATGGCGCCATATTTATAAAATCAGCCGCGATGGAAAAACAGTAACACTGCTTACCAGAGGCAATTATGATATTGGCGAAATTGAAGCCATTGATGAAGCTAATAATTTTGTGTATTTCACAGCATCCCCATCAAATGCCACACAATTATATTTATACCGGCTCAAAATTAATACGCCTGCAAACGACCCCGAGTTAATCAGTAGCACTGCACAAAAAGGCACACATAACTATGATATTTCGCCCAATGGAAAAATAGCAAAGCATAGTTTCAGCAATTATAACAGCCCTCCTTTGAATGAATGGATAACGCTCCCCGATAACAAACCAATGAGTGCAGGTAAAAGCATTGCAGCAAATATTAAAACTGATCCCGAAATAAATATTGAATACCTGCAGGTAACTACAGAAGAGAACATTACCCTTGATGCATGGATAAACAAACCCAAAAACTTTGATGCTGCAAAAAAATATCCCGTGGTTTTTTATGTGTATGGCGAACCAGCTTCATTAACAACATCTGATGAATATGGCAACCAGGATAATTTTTTGTACAAAGGAGATATGCGTGCAGATGGATATATACAAGTGGGTATTGACAACAGGGGTACGCCTGCATTGAAAGGCGCCCCATGGCGTAAATCCATTTACCGGAAAATAGGTGACATCAATATCCGTGATATGTACATGGGAGCAAAAAAAATACTGGACCGTCCATACATGGATAAAAGCCGCGTAGCCGTATGGGGCTGGAGTGGCGGTGGTACTTCTACCCTCAACCTAATGTTTATGCATCCTGATGTTTTTCAAACCGGCATTGCCATTGCAGCAGTAACCAACCAGTTAAACTATGATAATATTTACCAGGAAAGGTATATGGGACTACCACAGGAAAACAGGGATGATTTTATAAAAAATTCACCCATATCCCATGTGCAGGGACTTAAGGGAAATCTGCTTTATGTACATGGTACAGGTGATGATAATGTACATTATAGCAATGCAGAACAATTGATAAACGAAATGGTTAAATACAATAAACAATTTGAGCTGATGTCTTATCCCAATCGCACACATAATATAAGCGAGGGCCCGGGAACCAGGGAGCATTTAAGGACACTTTATACAAATTTTCTTAGAAAGAATTGCCCGCCAGGCGCTAAATAGATTAATGAATTTTACAAAGTAGATTTCTTGCACCTAAGACATGAAGGCACAAAGTAAAAAAATGATATTCAAAAAAATTTGAGACTTAGTGTCTTAGTGGCAATACTTTTTTCTGATAATTATAATGAAGGGGGAAGAGAGAAAATTACAAAAAAAACATAATCACATATTTAAATAAAGCAAGGTGTCTCCATTATCTCACATGAACTTCTTTCTTCCAAAATCCAATAAGTGTGTACCATTGGGAAAGAACAGTATATTTTCCTTTTTGATATTCGCCTTTAATCATAAATAAAATAAACAGTAGCAGGGACACACCAAACTTTAATTTAAACTCTGCCCCTTTTTTTATCCATCCCCACGTACCAGATGCTGCCACTACCCTTTTCTTTTCCTCATTACCGGTTTTTAAATACAGGTTTTTGAAATTGCTGGCTTCAAGTCTTGCTTCGTCAATATAATGGTAGAGCCATGCCTGAGGCAGGTAATAAATTTTATCAGAAATTTTTTTCACTGCATGAAAAATATATTTATCATCACTGCGAAAAGTAAGAGCATTATTAAATCCGCCTGCAGCCAGTAAAATGTCTTTTTTATAAATCATGTTACACCCTGCAGGATATTTCATCGCTTTGGAAAATAATTTTACATTTTCCCCATGATCAACTTTGCCGATAAATCCATTTAAATATTTGTTCATCCAAACTGGTTCTAAGTTATGCTCATACTTAGGGATTACTTTTCCTCCTGCACCGGTTGCATCAATGTGTTCATTAAAAAAAAACGATAGCGAATCAAGATAATTTTCCGGGAGAATTACATCGTCATCAATGTATGCAATAACAGGTGCCGCTGCTTCTGCAATGCCCCTGTTACGTGCAAAGGATAAACCTTTGTTAGCCTCAAAAAAATAACGGGTATTGATAGCAGGATTTTCTTTAATAAATTTTTCAGCAATAACTGCAGTATTGTCTTTACTGTTATTATCAATGATAAGCAATTCAAATTTACTTTTATCAATGGATTGTTTGCAGATAGTGGCAAGCGTACCGGGCAGGTATTTGTCACGATTATATGTGCAAATAACCAAAGAAATTTGAGACGTATTTTTTTCCACTATTATAAAAAGTTTATCCTGGCGCTCTTTTAAAACTTACTGCCAACAACCTGCTATCAACTGTCATCTGTCAAATATTAACTACCTAACTCTTCCTCCCCGGGTATACTTTCAGCGCTGCTTCAAGACAATCCATAGCAGCATTAATATCGGTTACATTTAATACATAAGCAAGCCTAACCTGGTCTGTGCCTAATCCGGGCGTGCTATAAAAACCCGTTGCCGGCGCAAGCATCACTGTTTGATTGTTGTGCGAAAAACTTTCAAGCAACCATTGGCAAAAAATATCACTATTGTCTATAGGCAGGCTGGCCATAGCATAAAAAGCGCCTCCGGGGTTTGGGCAATAAACACCGGGCATTTCATTCAGTCTTTTTACAATAGTATCTCTTCTTAACTTATATTCCGCCTTGGTAGTATCAAAATAATTGTCTGGTAAATCCACCGCTGCTTCGCCAAGGACCTGTGCATAAAACGGGGGGCTAAGGCGGGCCTGTGCGAATTTCATAGCAGCTTCCAGAACAGATTTATTTTTTGTAATGAAAGCCCCTATACGGCCCCCACAAGCGCTGTATCTTTTACTGATGGTATCCATCAATACCACATGTTGTTCCACTCCTTTTAAATGCATTGCACTGGTATGGGTGCCGTCATAACAAAACTCCCGATAAGCTTCATCGGCAAATAAGTACAGGTTATGCTTAAGCACAATTTCCTTTAGCGTATCCATTTCTGCTGCACTATACAAATACCCGGTAGGATTGTTAGGATTGCAAACAACTATCGCTTTGGTTTTGGAGGTAATAGCTTTTTCAAAATCTTCAATGGGCGGCAAAGCAAATCCTGTTTCAATGCTGCTGCTTATGGGTACCACGTTTACATCGGCCTGTATAGCAAACCCGTTATAATTAGCATAAAAGGGTTCAGGGATGATTACTTCATCACCAGCATCGAGACAGGCCATAAAGCCAAATAAAATTGCTTCACTTCCGCCAGTGGTGATAATAATTTCTTCATGGCTAACATCAATATTATTTTTATCATAATACTGTACCAGCTTTTTGCGGTAGCTTTCCATGCCAGCGCTATGGCTGTATTCCAGTACTTTTATATTGCAATGTTTTACTGCATCAAGAATGGAAGGAGGTGTTTCAATATCCGGCTGGCCAATATTAAGGTGAAAAACGGTTGTTCCTTTTTTCTTGGCTGCTTCAGCAAAAGGAACAAGCTTTCGAATGGGAGATGCAGGCATAACCTGCCCACGATGGCTAATTTGTAACATGGCCGCAAAGATAAAGGCTATTTGTAATGGTCGATAGTCTATTGAAATAAGAATGGATAGTAAGTTAAGAAGGTTATTAATTAGAATTTTAGTGACGGGCATTGATTTTGCGGCCTTTAATAAAACTATTTTATGCGTCTCATTTTATACCAACTCCTTTTCACCATCCTCATTTCTGGTATTCTTACTACTAAAGCTCAACCTATAATTGGATACCAGCCAGTAATCACAGGACTGGCAAATCCTGTTGATCTCGTAAATGCAGGTGATGGATCTGGTAAATTATATATCGTTCAGCAAAACGGGATCATTTATAGCTGGAACGGCATTGCGCTTTCTCCATACCTGAATGTATCTGCCTTACTTACCTCTCCTGCGGGAAATGAACAGGGCTTGTTAAGTATGGCATTCCATCCTTCCTATGCTTCCAATGGTTATTTTTTTATTTATTATACCAATACAACAGGTGCTGTTACCCTTGCACGATACAGGCGTGATGCTGTAAACCCTAATATAGCAGACCCTTCAACAGGAATTGTAGTATTAACTATTCCTAAACCGGGCTCACCTTATTATACAAATCATAATGGCGGCAAATTGAATTTCGGAACCGATGGAATGTTGTATTTCGGCACCGGTGATGGAGGCAATGGAGGTGATCCTTTTAATAATGCGCAGGACCTCACTTCTTTAAGAGGAAAAATGCTGAGGATAGATGTAAATGGTTTTGCCACATCTCCTCCTTACTATGCGATTCCTGCTGGCAATCCATTTATAGGAGCCGGTGGTGGAATAAAGGAGGAAATATGGGCATACGGTTTACGTAATCCCTGGCGATGGAGTTTTGACAGGTTAAATGCCGACATGTGGATTGGAGATGTGGGGCAAAATGCATGGGAAGAAGTAAATTTCCGTTCGGCAGGCAGTACTGCAGGCGTTAATTATGGATGGAGATGTTATGAAGGAACACAATCGTATAATTTAAGTGGATGTTTCACAACTTATACCAATCCTATTTTTGAATATAGTCACAACAGCAGCACCGGGGGTTATTCAATTACCGGAGGATATGTTTACCGGGGCCCGGAATTCGCGGTATTAACTGGCACCTATATCACAGCAGATTATGTAAGTGGAAACCTATGGCAAATAAAACCTAATGGCGGCGGGGGATGGACAAGCACATTACAAAATGGATTAACAGCATCTGTATCATCATTTGGTGAAGGTGAGGATGGTACCTTGTATGCAGTGAGAAGGCTTTCTTCTAATGCTACTGTATCCAAAGTAATCGTCACATCCATCATACCTCTAAGTTTATTGAACCTGAAGGCTGAATATAAAAATGGGTTTACGGCCATAACCTGGTCTACCACTATGGAATATAATCTAAGCCGGTTTGTGATTCAATATAGTACAGATAATATTCACTTTACCAATGTGGGTTCAGTTGCAGCAGTTGGCAATAATAATGGGAGTAACTATAGTTTTATGCATAATCTTACTATTAATGATATAGCCTTTTACCGGCTTGCCATCATTAACCTTGATAGTACCCAAACTTATTCAGAAATAAAAAAAGTGAAGGCTATAAATGACCCGGTTAAAATACTTAATAACCCAGTTATCAATAATCTTTTAGCTCTATCATTGAAACAAAAAGTAAATTCTTTACAGGTACTTAATTCAACAGGTGCGATTGTTTTTACCAGGGATTTGCGAAATGAATTTGGTGTAACAATTATTCCACTCCCTACACTGGCCGTGGGCGTATACATAGCATCAATACAGGGCCCCGGTGGAATTTATTTTGAAAGATTCATCATTAGCAGGTAATCTTTCTACCTCTTAAATCTGAATCTTAAAAACTCTGTATGCATTTTCTGTAGTAATCCTGTTTACTTCAGCAGGGCTAATACCTTTGATTTCTGCAATCCTTTCTGCAATTAGTTTGAGGTAACTACTTTCATTTCGCTTTCCTCTATAGGGCACTGGTGACAAGTAAGGTGCATCTGTTTCTAATAAAAGATGCTTTAATTCAATTTCATTTAAAACAGCATCTAATCCAGCTTTTTTATAGGTAACCACTCCCCCAATACCTAATAAGAATCCAGTTTCTATAATTTGCCTGGCTTCATCTAATGTGCCACCAAAGCAATGAAAAATACCTTTAAGCCCTTTTGCTGCATGTGCTTTAATGACATTTATAGTTTCCTTCATAGCATCACGGGTATGCAGAACAATGGGCAGATCATAATGAAAAGCCCATTCAACCTGCCTTTCCAAAGCATGGTATTGCTCTTTTACAAAAGTCTTATCCCAGTGAAAATCAAGACCAGTTTCCCCAATGGCAATAAAATGTCGTTGGCTTAGCCAGTATTCGACTAATGACAGTTGAGTTTTGTAGTCTTCTTTTACTGAACACGGGTGTAAGCCCATCATGGCAAAGCATTCCCCGGGAAACAATGTTTCCATGTTCATCATTTCCAGGTATGTATCATTATCTATTGCCGGCAAATAAAACCTTTCTACGCCTGCATTTCGTGCTTTTTGCATAACCTCATCTATATCAGATTTAAATTCCTCCGAATATAAATGACAATGTGTATCTACCATTTTTTATAAAATCGTTGTTTTAAAAAGTACAATATTTACGTAAAAAGTTTTGTAAAAAAAATAAAAAAAAGTTTTGCATTTTAAAATACATAAACGTACCTTGGCGTCAGTTTTCATAGGGTACGGATTAAAAACGGGCCAGGGTTTCTACCCAGGCCCACTTTATTTTACAGAACTTCTGCTTTATATTCCAGCCTTTTAAAGTTGTATCCTTTTTCATTTAGATAGTTCAATGTCTTTGGCAGCACATCTTTCAGCAATGTAAATGCTTTTTCACTATCGTGAAAAACAACAATGGCTCCAGGATAAATATTTAATACCACATTACTTAAACAACGATCGGCACTTATATTTTTATCAAAATCGCCACTCAATATTGACCACATCACAATCTCCATATTTTCATTTAACAACCTCTGCTGGAAGTTAGTCATCCTGCCATAGGGTGGCCGGTAAAACTTGCTGTCAATATATAATTTTGCTTCCTTTATGTCATTTAAGTATTTTTCATTACTCACCTTCCACCCATTCAGGTGATCATAAGTATGATTACCAACGGTATGACCCTCATCAATAATTCTGCTATAGATACCCGGATATGCCACTACGTTTTTCCCGATACAAAAAAAACTGGCTTTTGCCTTGTACTTTGCCAGTTCATCCAACACAAAAGTGGTAATCTCAGGATGTGGGCCATCATCAAAACTCAGGTAAACGTCCTTATTGTTTGTTTTTATATCCCACGTTCTACGTGGATACAACGATTTGAGCCAGCCCGGAGTCTTTGCAAAGTAAAACATATCACAAATTAATTTTTTTATACAATTAAACTATCCTTTAACGTTTAGGTCATAGAAATTCAGGAAATGAAAACTTTATGTAAATAAAATTTTAGACTTTTTACCCGGAATATGTTTACGAGCATAAAAAATAATAAAATCATTAAACTTTAAACTAAAAAAAAATGAAACCGACTAATGTATTAACCCTTCTCTTCTTATCCGGAACATTATTGTTCATGTCATGCAAAAAAACAAATACTGCTAATGACGAAATTGAAACAAGTTACCAACTTACCGCAGATGCTTCTGTGGCTGATTATCTCGTAGAGGATGTAAGTGATGTGAAAGATGAAGCACTTCTTGACAAAGACCTGATGGGAACTAATGGCCCTATTACCCCTATTGAAACAAATGGTATTACCAGCTGCGCTACAATAACTGTTACGCCGCTTCAAGGCTTTCCTAAAACAATTGTTATTGATTTTGGTACCGGTTGCGTTTCTCCAAATGGTGTTCTCCGTAGTGGAAAAGTACAAATCGTACTTTCTGATAGCTTACGCCGTCCAGCCAGTACAGCAGTAACAACCTTTGACAATTATTTTGTGAATCATTTTAAAGTTGAAGGCCGGATTACCTGGACCAACACTTCTACACCTGGCGTAAAAAGCTGGAGAAGGGAAGTAGTAAACGGTAAAGTAACCGCTCCTGATGGCAGATACTGGTTACATAATGGAGTAAGGAATGTAGTGCAAACTGCTGGTGCAAATACCCCACGCAACTTGCTTGATGATGAATTTTCTATCACAGGAAATGGATCAGTATCAAATGCTGCGGGAATAACAAGAACACATAATATTTTAACCGCCCTGGTTAAAAAGGTAGCATGCGCAAACATTGACAGGGGAACCATTCGCTTTGAAGGCCCTAATCATTATGCTATTCTGGATTATGGCGATGGTACCTGTGATAGAATTGCGACGATTTCTATAGACGGTGGCGCACCTCGTACCATTTTACTCAGATAAGAAAATAATCTATTCGATAAAACCGTCCCGAACCAAATTCGGGACGGTTTTTTTATGCACGGGATACATGCCCTTATCTTTGTACAATAACTTCAAATTAATGGCATTTGAAAAAGTAAGAGTACGATTTGCACCCAGTCCTACCGGCGGATTGCACCTGGGCGGTGTACGTACAGTTTTATACAATTATTTATTTGCAAAAAAAAATAAGGGCGATTTTATAGTAAGAATTGAAGATACAGATCAGAGTCGTTTTGTGGAAAGTGCGGAACAATACATATTTGAGTGCCTGGAATGGTGTGGCTTAGATGCTGATGAGAGTGTATTAAAACCGGGCCCCTACGCTCCTTACCGGCAAAGCGAAAGAAAAGAAATTTACAGGAAATATGCAGAGCAACTAGTGAAGGATGGGCATGCTTATTATGCTTTTGATACTACTGAAGAAATAGAAGCAATGAGAGAAATGCTAAAAACTTCAGGTAGCAATAGCCAGATGTATGACCATCATGTGCGTATGAAGATGAAAAATGCTTTATCGCTTTCGGCTGAAGAAACCAATAAATTACTAGAAGAGAAAACGCCCTATGTGATCCGTATCAAAATAGAACCAGGCCAACACCTGCATTTTACGGATATCATCCGGGGAGAAATTCCCTTTGACACAACCAATGTTGATGATAAGGTTTTACTTAAAGCCGATGGTATGCCTACTTACCATCTTGCCGTAGTAGTAGATGATTACCTGATGAAAATTTCCCACGCCTTTAGAGGTGAGGAGTGGCTGCCAAGTGCTCCTGTGCACATCCTGTTATGGCAACATTTATTCGGCCTGGAAAACATGCCTGAATGGGCACATCTTCCATTAATTTTAAAACCGGATGGCCATGGAAAATTAAGCAAGAGAGATGGTGACAGGCTGGGCTTTCCTGTATATGCAATGGACTGGAAAGATCCGCAAAGCGGAGATATAACCAGCGGCTTTAAAGAGCTGGGATTTTTACCGCAGGCATTTTTAAATCTGCTGGCCATGTTGGGCTGGAATGATGGTACAGAACAGGAAATATTTACAAAAAAGGAATTAATAGAAAAATTTCACCTGAACAGGGTACATATATCCGGGGCAAAATTTGATTTTGAAAAAGCCAAATGGTATAACCATGAATGGATAAAAAAACTACCTCCAAGTGAATTGCTGGATGACGTGAAACAAATATTCACTTCAAAACAAATTGATATTACCGACCATGATTATTTGCTGAAAATAATTTCACTTGTAAAAGACAGGTGCACTTTATTGACAGATTTTTATGAGCAAGGCATATTCTTTTTTAAGTCACCAGCAGTTTTGGATAAAGATTCAGTGTTGCCAAAATGGAATGACAACAAAAATCAATTCTTCGTGGAATTTGCTGAGCAGCTTGAGAATTCAACCAGCTTTGCTCCATTGGATATTGAAACAAATCTTAAAATACTTGCTGCTGCAAAAGGCATTAAACCAGGTGATTTGTTATTACCGTTGCGCATTATGCTGGTTGGCGGAAAGTATGGCCCCGCCGTTTTTGAAATCGCATCAGCCATTGGTAAAAATGAAACCATCAGCAGGATTAATAAAGCAATTAATATTTTTAATGCATAAATATGAACAGACCCGTAAGAGTACTGGTAGCAAAAGTGGGGCTTGATGGCCACGATCGCGGTGCAAAAGTAATTGCCACAGCGCTGCGTGATGCGGGCATGGAGGTGATATATACTGGCCTGCGGCAAACACCTGAAATGGTTGTGAACACTGCCTTGCAGGAAGATGTAGATGCCATAGGTGTGAGCATTCTCAGCGGTGCACACATGACGGTGTTTCCCAAAATAATCAGGTTGCTTAGAGAAAAGAAAATGGATGATGTGTTGCTAACTGGTGGCGGTATCATTCCTGAAGAGGACATGAAAACATTAAACGAATCCGGTGTAGGGAAATTATTCGCTCCGGGAACTACTACAGCAGACATTGCGACTTATATAAAAGATTGGGTGAAAGAACATAGAAATTTTTAAATTTAGATTATGGGCAAGTCTATCAAAATATTTAAATCGTTTGAGGAACAAGAATTTTTCTTTTTGAAATATTTTTACGACCAAAGTCCATCTGAAAGGCTTCAGGCGTTAGCAAGGCTACAAAAAAAGAATTACCCTTTACTACCAAATCCCGTTAGAAAAATTACGCTGAAAAAGCATTTTGTTTATGGACATTGAAAATAAAGAATTTTTACTTTTCTTAAGTTGTGCACAAAAAAACAAACTACGTTACCTCTGCATTGGAGGATATGCAGTAAATTATTACGGCTTTCATAGGTCAACTGATGACATGGACATCTGGATAGCACCGACAAATGAAAATAAATTAGCTTTTCTCAATACATTAAAATGCATGAAGTATTCAGAGGAGGAAACTATGGCAATAAAAAATGAAGATTTCACAACTTATTTTATGTGTTCATTAGGTGCACCCCCTAATGTTATAGATATAATCACCATTGTTCATAAAAATATTGATTTCAATAAAGCTGAGGAATCCGCTATCATTCATCAAATAGGTAGTAATATTGAACTAAAACTTGTGCCATACGATTTTTTAAAAGAAATGAAATTATTTTCACGACGGGGAAAAGATTTATTTGATATCGCCCGCCTTGAAGAATTAAGAAATTTGAAAAAATAAATCTATATCTCCGGCAGCATCAATCTTTTCCGCTTTGAATAAATGCGGATGGCCACTACAATGACTACACAAATTATTAAATTAATATCTCCCGGTAGGGGGATTTTTTTTAATAAAAGATAAATGCCTCCGCCAATTGCACAGGCGGTAGCATACAACTCTCCCCGCTTAAAAAGATTAGGCACATCATTACAAAATATATCGGCGATCAATCCCCCGAATGTAGCAGTGATAACACCCATTATCAATGCATAAATACTGTTCAGTCCATTCTGTTGTGCCACTTCAATACCTACAGTGGTAAACAATCCCAGCCCTATAGCATCAGTAAAAAGAATGGTTCTCTTAAAACGTTTTACATTCTCTTTTAGTAAAAAGGTAAAAGCCGTTCCTGCAAAGACAAGCAAGAGTGCCACGTTATCATTTATCCAGTTTACCGGGTGAATGCCAATGAGCAGGTCACGGGTGGTACCACCACCATAAGCTGTAGCAAAGGCCACCACAATGCCACCAAAAATATCCATCTTATAAGTACGGGCTTTAAAAGCACCAGTAAGTGCAAAAACAAATATCCCGGCATAAGAAATAAATGTAAGTAACGTCATACAATGAAGGTATGAAATCGTTTGCAGGGCTTGTTCGACATCCGCTGACAGGGCTTGTAGCCGCTGGCAGGGATGGTTTGATCGACATCCGCCGAGAGGGCTTATAGCCGCAGTCGGGGATGGTTTGATCGACATCCGCCGAGAGGGCTTATAGCCGCTGTCGGGGATAAGCTTTATTTTTACAAAAAAAAGATCATGTATAATCACCTGCTAACGCAAAATGATAATGGCATTTTGACCATCACAATCAATCGCCCGGATAAGCTCAATGCTTTAAACAAAGATGTTATTGAAGAATTAAGCAAAGTCCTGGATGACATTTATACTAATAATGAAATAAAAGCAGCAATCCTAACGGGTAGCGGGCCGAAGGCATTTGTTGCAGGAGCAGATATCTCCGAATTCCTGAGCCTTGATGGAGAAGCGGGTAAATCACTTTCCAAAAAAGGCCATGAGCTGGTATTTGATAAAATAGAAAACTGTACCAAGCCCATCATTGCCGCGGTAAATGGTTTTGCACTTGGTGGAGGGTGCGAACTTGCCATGGCCTGCCACTTTAGGCTTTGCAGCGATAATGCAAAATTTGGGCAGCCCGAAGTAAACCTGGGATTAATCCCCGGCTATGGTGGCACACAAAGGTTAACTCAATTGGTGGGTAAAGGAAAAGCGATGGAGATGATGATGACGGGCAATATGATTTCTGCCAATGAAGCATTGCATCTCGGGCTTGTGAATCATGTAACTACTCCAGAAGATTTATTACCAAATGTCATATCTGTTTTAAGAACGATTATCAGTAAAGCACCGCTTGCCATTGCGGAAGTTATTGGGCTGGTAAATTCAGCTTCTTATGATTCAGCTAATGGATTAAAAAATGAAATAGATGCTTTTGGGAAATTATTCGGCAGCGAAGATGTGAAAGAAGGTGCTACTGCTTTTTTAGAAAAGAGGAAAGCTGAATTTAAAGGGAAATAAAGCCTCTCCCTCTTATCCCTCTCCGAAGAGAGGGAGGCCAAACACTTATACTTTTCCTGGCATCTTACTAACTTATCATTATTAAATTATCTATCAAGATGCCATTGAATGCTTTATATAAAATGAATAAAGTATTTATATACTGCATTTTTCTTCCCCCTTGGGGGAGCTAGAGGGGGCTAAAATATGTCAATCACTTTTACAAACCTTCCCATATAATAAGTATTCAGTGGTGTAATTGTAACGCCATATTGTTTGCCAGAAGTAGAATGAATGAACTTTAGTGTATCGGCATTCTCCACCACAATTCCCATATGCCCCACGATGCGAATGGTGCTATCTGTGCCGGTATATAAAATCAAATCCCCCGGTTTGGCCAGCGCCAGCGGAACCTCTTTACCTACATTCGCAAAATCAACAGAAGACCTCGGCACCTGTACATTAAAATGATTAAACACATAGGTTATAAATCCAGAGCAGTCAAACCCGTTTTCAGGATTTGTTCCTGCCCATTTATAGGGCACACCAATTAATGTTTTAGAAAAATCTACAAGGTCATTTGGGTTTAGCTTTGCGGTGCCAATAACATTATCTGGTCTTTGCTTTGAAAGCATGGTATCCATATTCACAGTTACCATTTCACTATCATGAATTGGCACCTCAATAGGGGACATATCATTATCAGCACAGGAAAAGCAAATAACCCATAAACCCAACCAGGCAACCCTCTTTTTCATAATAAACTGTTTAGATTTATATAGCCAATGTCATGCCTAAGGAGATTAACATACTCTATCCGATGATGCCATATGATTTCAATCAACCCAAAACAAACAGCAAAACAAATATATTTGCATAAGCAGTCGTCAGTCGTCAGTCGTCAGTTGACCATTCACCATTCACAATTAAAGCAAATGGAATACCGAATAGAAAAAGACACAATGGGTGAAGTAAAGGTACCGGTAGACGCCTACTACGGTGCACAAACCCAGCGCTCTATAGATAATTTTAAAATTGCCCAGGACATCAACCGCATGCCCAAAGAAATCATCAAAGCATTTGCTTACTTAAAAAAAGCAGCAGCCCTCACCAACCTCGATGCTGGCATTCTTACAAAAGAAAAAAGCGATTTGATTGGTAAAGTGTGCGACGAAATATTAGCGGGTAAACTTGATGATTATTTTCCGCTTGTGGTATGGCAGACCGGCAGCGGCACACAGAGCAATATGAATGTAAATGAAGTGGTTGCTTACCGTGGCCATGTGCTCAATGGTGGCCAGCTTGGCGATAAAGAAAAATTCCTTCATCCAAATGATGATGTAAATAAATCGCAGTCGAGCAATGATACTTTTCCTACCGCAATGCATATTGCTGCTTATAAAATTCTTACTGAGCTAACCATACCTGCCATAGAAAAATTAAGAGATACACTTGCAGAAAAATCAAAACAATTCATGCATGTGGTAAAGATTGGCAGAACACATTGCATGGATGCAACACCGCTAACTGTAGGGCAGGAATTCAGCGGCTATGTATCACAACTAACACATGGATTAAAAGCCATAAAAAATACATTGCCACATTTAAGTGAACTTGCCCTTGGCGGAACTGCAGTAGGTACAGGCATCAACACACCTGCCGGTTATTCAGAGAATGTTGCAAAACATATTGCAACACTCACTGGTCTTCCATTTATCACAGCTGAAAATAAATTTGAGGCGCTTGCTGCTCACGACGCCATTGTAGAAACACATGGTGCATTAAAAACAGTTGCGGTAAGCCTCATGAAAATTGCCAATGACATCCGTCTGCTCTCCTCCGGGCCACGCAGCGGCATTGGCGAAATATTTATACCCGACAACGAACCCGGTTCATCCATCATGCCCGGCAAAGTAAACCCCACGCAATGCGAGGCACTCACAATGATAGCCGCACAGGTGATGGGCAATGATGTGGCCATAACCATTGGCGGGGCCACCGGGCATTTTGAACTCAATGTATTCAAGCCGGTGATGATCTATAACTTCCTGCATAGTGCAAGGCTGCTTGGTGATGGCTGCATAAGCTTCAATGATAAATGCGCTGTTGGCCTGGAGCCAATTCTCCCTAACATAAAAAAGCATGTTGACAATTCACTCATGCTCGTTACTGCACTCAACACAAAAATTGGTTATTACAAAGCCGCAGAAATTGCCCAGAAGGCACACAAAGAAAACACAACGCTAAAAGAAATGGCGGTGAAACTCGGCTATGTTACTTCAGAGGAATTTGATGAATGGGTAAAGCCGAAGGAAATGGTGGGGAAGTTACCATAACATCTTTGCAAGGAACGAAGCCACCTGGTTTTGTATTACATGTTGAGTGTTTTTTGTTGATTATTTATTCATTTAACAATCAATTTATAATTTACAAATAATGCCTGTGAATAAAGTTGTCAATTCCTGAGGCAAACAATTCTTTAGGGATGTAAACCTACAACCATACAGCACAAGAATATTTGTCAGTATAAATGAATAACTTTATTCTATGAAAGAATTAGCCTCATACATTTCTATTGATCCTCAGATACGATTTGGCAAACCTTGTATAAGTGGCACCCGCATCGCAGTTTCAGATATTCTTCAATGGCTGGCATCAGGAATGGACTTCAGTGAAATCCGGAATGATTACCCGGCTTTAGAAGAAGATCATATAAGGGCCGCATTAACTTTTGCAGCCGACAGGGAATCAATGATAAAAATTATAGCTGCATAATATGAAATTGCTCCTCGATGCAAATATTTCATGGAGATTAGCAGATAAATTAAAAAGTTATTTTGATGATTGTAAACATGTAGATCATATTGAATTAGGGATACCCGCAAGGGATATTGAAATTTGGGAATATGCTTTACAAAACAAAATGATGATTGTCACGAATGATGACGATTTTCTTAATCTTATAAACCTTAAAGGATTTCCTCCTAAAATAATTCTTCTTAAAACGGGCAATCAAAGCAATCGTTATATTGAGTCTTTGCTTATTAAGCATGTTGAAGACATCAAATCTTTACAATCCTCTCCCGATGTTGGATTATTGGAAATTATTTAAAACAGACTGTTTTTGGTGACATTCAACTTCTGCTTTATCATCTACCATTCATAAGTGATGTATACCATATCATGCCAGTATATTTAGAGTAAATAGGGCGAAGCCTTGCTATAACCTAACTAGACTTAGCCGGCAGGAATATAGAACTGAAAAAAAGTATAGCCACTGATTATTATTTTGAGGCTATATTATTATGGGGTAAGCCTATGAATATGAAGCTAAAAACTCTGAGAGTAGATAGTGTTAAATCTAAACTTATGCCATTAAAAGCAAGGCAACTGAAACCTGTGTACTTAGCCTTAACCTGCCTGGGAAGAATTTGCCGTGGATGCTGTTGCTTAAAGTGAGCTGCCTTAAGGGGGATTAATATGCATTTAATGCGAGGCATTACGGGATGAAGGTGATTGGGGTAAGTGATCAAATTAAAGCATAAAACCACAAGCCCCGATGGCTGCATAATCTTTAATGATAAATGCGCTGTCGGCCTTGAACCCATTCTCCCCAACATAAAAATGCATGTTGACCTTCACTCAAGCTTGTTACCGCGCTCAACACAAAAATTGGTTATTACAAAGCCGCCGAAATTGCTCAGAAGGCACACAAAGAAGGCACCACGCTAAAAGAAATGGCGGTGAAACTGGGTTATGTAACGCCTGAAGAATTTGTTGAATGGGTAAAGCCGAAGGAAATGGTGGGTGAGTTGCCGGAATAATTATTTTAATTAGAACCTCGTTGCCCTTAACCTGAAATTCAAAATTTATAATTAAAAATAAAAAGAGTGGGGCTGTGAACATTTGTACATCTTTCAACTTCAGTTCCGGCTATCCGCTGCAAGCCTGCCTGCCGGCAAAGGCAGGTCCTCGCCACTAAGCATCCGCACAAAACCTTTAGCTGTGGGCTTTCCGCTACTATCCGACAGCCAATGAGCAGAAGAAATATAATTCAACAATGCAGTTTTGTCTACACCAATATTTATATTTGAAAGTAATTGAATAAAAATTAAATCTGCAATTATGGCAATACACAAGGGCACTTGACTTTCTGTAAATAGTTTTACTCTGGCTTACGTTCATTTGCATTGCAGCTATTAAGTTTTCCTGGACGAATAATTGGTTGTCCCCCAATTTCTTTTACCTTTAATCTCCATTCTATTAAAAACTACCGGATTCAATCTCCTTCGCCTAAAATCAAATAATTATCAATAAACTAAATGCCATGAAACATGTAGCCAGGCTTTTATCTTTTGTATTTTGCTTTTCGTTAAGCACCTTTTTACAGGCCCAGAATGTTGGCATTGGTACCAGTAGCCCCAGTCAGAAACTTGATGTAAATGGTAATATGAATGTAAGCGGCAATCTCAGGGTAAATGGTGTGGCAGGCCAGGCAGGGCAAGTGCTGCTGACTAATAGTTCAGGCGCTACGGGCTGGGGCAGCGTTGATGCCTGCGAGTATAAAAACTTTGCCGGGTTTATAAGTTCTCAATCCTGGACTGTACCGGCAGGCGTAAAAAAAATTTTAATTGAAGCCTGGGGTGCTGGGGGTGGCGGTAATTATTTTGGCAGTGGCGCCGGAGGAGGATATGCTTCTGCCCATTTTGGTGTAAACCCCGGCGCTGTGGTGACTATTACTGTGGGCAATG
>JBDSYV010000101.1:0-11540 GCA_040110925.1 Ferruginibacter sp.
TGCCTTACCCTTTTTCCTCTTCAAAGCTGGAATCCCATTTTCACCAAGCTAAGCCTGTTAAATGAATTCGATCCAAAAGTAAGAGACTTCAGGCGTAATTTTTTAAATGGAGCCACGCAGGTAGAAATGGATAGTGCGGGACGAATCATGCTGCCTAAAAACCTAATGGGCCATGCTGGCTTGCAGAAAGACATAGTGTTGGTTTCAGCCATTGACAAAATTGAGATTTGGGATAAAGATACCTATCAACAGCTCTTTGAGTCATTTGATGCAAATGCTTTCAGCAATCTTGCTAATGAAGTGATGAACAGTAAACCGGGAAATCCTGGATAGTATGGAAGATTCAAATGCCGATAATTCAATTCAATATCACACACCGGTATTATTGAATGAAAGTATTGAAGGCTTGTCCATTAAACCCGGAGGTACTTATGTGGATTGCACATTTGGGGGTGGAGGGCATAGCAAGGCAATTCTGGAAAAGCTGGATAAAAGCGGGAAGCTCTTTGTTTTTGACCAGGATGAAGCTGCAAAAGCCAATATTCCTGCAGGAGATAATAGGATAGTTTTTATTCCACAAAATTTTCGATACCTCCAGCGGTTTCTAAGATTGCATAATGTAACTGGAGTAGATGGCATCCTGGCCGACCTGGGTGTATCGAGTCACCAGTTTGATGAAGCATCAAGAGGGTTTTCTACAAGGTTTGATGCCGACCTGGATATGAGAATGGATACCCGGCAGAACAATACCGCAGGAAAAGTTTTAAAAGAGTTTTCAGAAAGCCAGTTGCACAAGATGTTTGAACAATATGGAGAAGTAACCAATTCAAAAACACTGGCTAAAGAAATTGTAGAACAGAGAGCAATTGTTTCACTTAATACAATCAGTCAGTTGAAACAGGCTTTAAAAAATATAGTAAAAGGAAACCCTAATAAATATTTCGCACAGGTTTTCCAGGCATTAAGAATAGAAGTGAATGATGAGATGGGGGCATTAAAAGAATTGCTTCAGCAGTCGGTTACTGTTTTAAATAATGGAGGAAGGATGGCCATTATCAGCTTTCATTCATTGGAAGACAGGCTGGTAAAGAATTTTATCCGGTATGGAAACTTTTCAGAGCAGGAAGCCGATGAAGTGTATGGAACAAGAGAAGAAAGGGAGTGGAAAATTATTACCAAAAAACCAATAACTGCATCAGCATCAGAAATAAAAATTAATAACAGGTCACGGAGTGCAAAACTTAGGGTAGCTGAAAAAAAATAACCAGGGTATGGAACCAGATAATAAAAAACCTGAAAAGACAAGACCGGAATGGAGGCGGTTGATAAGCCACAAATGGATCGTGAAGAATATTCCTTTCTTCCTTTTTCTTGCAGCATTGGCGATACTGTACATATACAATGGGCATCATGCGGATAAATTAATGAGGAATATTACAAAAACGGAGAAGAATATTAAAGAACTGGAATACGAATACAAAACCATAAAAGCTGATGTGATATACCGAAGTAAGGCAAGCGAACTGATTAAAGCTGTGGAACCACTTGGTTTAAAAGAACCAAAACAACCACCAGCAATGCTTGCATCGGGTAACACAACAGGCAATAACTAATACACGCATTCATTTAAAAACGTGCTGCTAAATTGGAAATAAAGAAAGACATATTATGGCGGGTTTACCTTTGTTTCCTGGGTATGGTACTGCTTAGTGCATTTGTACTTGGACGTGCTATATATATCCAACAAGCGCAAGGAAATTACTGGATGAGCATGGGTGATAGCCTCCATTTAAAATATGTTCCAATAGATGCAGAAAGGGGTAGCATTTACAGCGAAGATGGAAATATGCTTAGCACTTCTGTTCCGGTTTTTGATGTCTTTGTAGATTTTGGCGCTGATGGCCTCAGGGAAAAACAAGGCAAAAGATTTAAAGAAAACGTAGATAGTCTTGCAGATGCTTTTGCAAAACTGTTTAATGATAAAACCAGCGCAGAGTATAAAAAAATTCTACAGCAGTCTTACCGTGATAAAGAAAGATACTTCCTGTTGAAGAAAAAAATCTCCTTTGAAGAATTCAGGCAGGTGCGAAACTTTCCATTAGTAAGACAGGGAAGAAATAAAAGCGGGTTCATTATATCTGCAAGAGACAAACGCATTAATCCTTATGTATTACTTGCTAACCGTACCATTGGTTTATCAAGATTGGATTCTACTAAAAATGTAGGCCTTGAGTTAACCTACGATAGTTTGCTGAAAGGTACTACGGGCCAGCGTTTAATGCGCTATTCCGCAGGAGCCTATATGCCTGTGGAAGACGCAGAACTTGATCCTGTGAACGGAAAAGATATCATCACAACTCTGGATACATATATCCAGGATGTTACACAGAATGCCTTAATGAAAATGGTTCAGGGAAATAATTCTTTGCATGGTACTGCGATTGTAATGGAAACTGCTACGGGAAAAATAAAGGCCATTGCTAATCTTGGTAAGCAGGAAGATGGAAGTTATATTGAAGATTTGAACTATGGCATTGGCAAAAGAACTGAGCCGGGTTCTATTTTTAAATTAGCCACATTGCTATGCCTGCTGGAAGATAAATATATCGACATAAATACTATAGTGGATTGCGAAGGTGGTGTAAAAGCATTTCATGGATTACGCATCAGGGATTCACACATGGGTACTCATGAAACCACAGTTAAGAATGCCTTTGCCATGAGCAGTAATGTAGCTTTTGCAAAACTTGCTTACCAGTATTATTCACAGCAGCCATCTAAATTTATAAATCACCTTCATAACTTAAGATTGGATACGCTTACAGGCGTTGATATTGTAGCTTCATCAGGGTATCCTATCATAAAAAAAGCCGGTAGCAAAACATGGAGCGCCACTACCATTCCATACATGGCGCATGGGTACGAAGAACTGGTAACGCCATTGCACATGCTTATGCTTTATAATGCGGTGGCTAATAACGGAACAATGATGCGCCCTTACCTGGTAAGTTCTATAAGAGATTATGGTGTTGAAATAAGAAATATCCCGCCGCAGGTATTGGTTGAAAAAATCTGCAGCGATTCTACACTGGCACAATTAAAAGAATGCCTGCTTGAAGTAGTAGAAGGCGAACATGGTACAGCAAGAAAAATAAAAGATTCAACCTATCATATTTCCGGCAAAACAGGAACAGCGGTTACTGCACTAAATAATAAAGGATATAATAAAGGCAATAAAATTTACCAGGCTTCTTTCATGGGCTATTTTCCTTCAGAGAAACCTAAGTATAGTATTGCTGTAGTCATTCAAAACAGCAATCAGTCAAAACTGATTTATGGTGCTGATGTGGCCGGAGCCGTTTTCAAAGAAATCAGCGACAGGGTTTACGCAAGATTTGTTATTCAATCCTTACCCTCTGTTGTCATAAATGATAGCTCAATGTATTCCTATACTGGGGCAAAAAATGATTTGAATTCCCTATTTAGTTATTTGAACATAAAAGCTGCAGGCCCTGCTGAACCAGGCTTCTGGCAAAAAGCCAGGCTGCAGAATAATGGGGCAAATTTATACAATGATGATAGCCTTTTAACCCAGGGTTCTGTAACCCCCAATGTAATAGGACTGGGTTTGAAAGATGCTGTTTACCTGTTGGAAAATAAAGGGCTTAAAATTTCTTTCGAGGGCAGGGGAAGAATAATAAGCCAGAGTATCACTGCTGGAAACGCATTTATAAAAGGTCAAAAAATTAATCTTACGCTCAACTGATGACATTAAAGGATTTACTATATGGTGTAAAAATAAAAGCGGTTCATGGCTCCACAGCTATTGATATCGCTACACTGCATATTGATTCCCGCAAGGTATCGGCAGAAGGTAGTTTTATTGCCATAAAAGGTGTGCTTGCAGATGGTCACCAGTTTATAGATAAGTCAATTGCATCTGGTGCCACCGCTATTGTGTGTGAGGAAATGCCTGGGCAATTCGACGAAAATGTAACATATGTACAAGTAGAAAATTCTGGTGAAGCAGCTGGCATCATGAGCCATCATTTTTACAATGATCCTTCTCTTGCCTGCAAACTTGTTGGTGTTACTGGTACCAATGGTAAAACAACAGTAGCCACTTTACTGTTCAAATTATTTTCATTAGCTGGCTTTAAATGTGGGTTGGTTAGTACTGTTCAAAACCAGGTCGGGAACAAAGTTGTAGAAGCAACGCATACTACACCAGACCCCATTGCTTTAAACGCTTTATTGAGGCAAATGATCAATGAAGGGTGTACCTATGTTTTTATGGAATGCAGCAGCCATGCGATTGATCAGCATCGCCTTGCAGGTCTTGTATTTAGAGGTGCAATATTTACAAACATTACTCACGATCATCTTGATTATCATAAAACATTTGATGAATACATCCGTGTAAAAAAATCATGGTTTGATTTATTGCCATCATCAGCATTTGCCTTGAGCAATGCAGATGATAAACGTGGACATGTAATGCTGCAGAACACATCGGCTAAAAAATATTATTACAGTCTTAAAACACTTGCAGACTTTAAAGGCAAAATTTTAGACAATAGTTTTTCTGGTCTGCACCTTAACATTAATGAAACAGATGTACACTTTAGATTGATAGGCGCTTTTAATGCATATAATTTACTGGCAGTGTACGGTGCCGCAATTCTCCTGGGGCAGCCAAAACTGGAAATGCTGCAGTTACTCAGCAGCCTTGAGGGAGCAGAAGGAAGGTTTGATTTCTTCTTAAGCAAAAAAAACAGGGTAGTAGGCATAGTTGATTATGCACATACACCCGATGCATTGCTGAATGTATTGGCCACCATTAAAAATTTGAGGCAGGGTGAGCAACAAATTATTACAGTAGTTGGTTGCGGCGGCAACAGGGATAAAACAAAAAGACCATTGATGGCAGAAGTGGCCTGTGAATATAGTGACAAAGTAATTTTTACTTCTGATAATCCCCGCAATGAAGAACCTGAAGCAATTATTAAAGACATGGAAGCGGGGGTTAAAATTACAGCAAGAAGAAAATACCTGAGTATAACAGACCGTAAAGAAGCTATAAAGACAGCGGTGTCACTTAGCCAGGAAGAAGATATTGTTTTAGTAGCAGGAAAGGGACATGAAAAGTACCAGGAAATAAAGGGTGTGAAATATTCCTTTGATGATAAACAGGTATTAACGGAAATGTTTGAGTTGATGGAGAAATAGCCAATGTGAAAATGTGAAAATTGGAAAATGTGAAAATTAGCAAATGTGAAGATGTGAAAATGCAAAAAGTAAAAATGCAATTAATAGGAAATTAAATAAATAGATTAAAGAATACAATGAGAAAAAATTTTCACATTTTCAAATTGTAAAATTTTTAAATCACCATGTTGTATCACTTATTTGATTGGCTCACAAAAGAAAACTTCCGGTTCCCGGGCAGTGGTCTTTTTCAGTTCATCACCTTCCGGGTGATGCTGGCCATGATTTTATCGCTGGTGATCACCACGGTTTATGGAAAAAGACTTATAAGAATACTGCAAAAGAAACAACTGGGAGAAACAGTAAGGGACCTTGGCCTTGCCGGCGAGAAGGAAAAGAAAGGCACGCCTACAATGGGAGGTATTATCATCATAATGGCCATACTTATCCCAACATTATTATTAGCAAACCTTGATAAAGTTTACATCAGGTTAATGTTGTTGGCTACTGTTTGGCTGGGTACAATCGGTTTCATTGATGACCTGTTAAAAATCCGCAGCCGTCGCCGGGCAAAAGAAAAAGGATTGGTATATAAAAAATCTGACAGTGATGGCCTCGCAAGTAAATTTAAATTATTTGGCCAGGTTATGTTTGGCCTTATACTCGGCCTTACTTTATATTTTAATCCTAATGTAACCGTAAAAAGAGAAGTGGTGAGTACAGGAACAACTAATGGTGTTCAACGTGGTGAAACAAAACTGAATGAGGATACAATAATCATTGACGGAAAACAACATCGGTTTGTAACGGTAAAAACCCCCATCACCACAATACCTTTTGTAAAAACACATGAATTTAATTATACACGCCTGCTGCCAGAAAGCTGGGAAAAATATACTTACATTCTTTACATAGGCGTAGTAATATTTATTGTTACTGCAGTATCAAACGGCGCAAATATAACCGACGGCTTAGATGGCCTTGCAACAGGCGTCTGTGCCATCATCGGTATTTGCCTGGGCATTTTTGCCTATGTAAGCGGCAACGTAAAATTTGCAGAATATCTCAATATCATGTACATACCTAACCTGGGTGAACTGTCCATTTTTATTGCAGCATTCGTAGGGTCATGCATTGGTTTCCTTTGGTACAATTCATATCCTGCGCAGGTTTTCATGGGAGATACCGGCAGCCTTGCTCTGGGAGGGATTATTGCCGCTCTCGCCATTATTGTGCGCAAAGAATTATTGATACCCATTTTTTGCCTGGTATTTTTTGTTGAGTTGATGAGCGTGATGATACAGGTCACTTATTTTAAATATTCAAAAAGAAAATATGGAGAGGGAAGAAGAGTATTCCTCATGAGTCCACTTCATCATCATTATCAGAAACTTGGATATCATGAAAGTAAAATTGCTGTGCGCTTCTGGATCATTACCATATTGTGTATAGCAATGGCAATAGTAACATTAAAACTAAGATAAAAAGATACTTGTTGAAAAACCGCAACCTGTATTAACACCAATTTGAGTTATGTTTTTCAATAAAAAGTAAAATCCATTAATTATGAAAATACCAGACCCGTTAAATTCTATGCTGATGAAAAACCATTTTAAATTATTATCATAAAAAGGTTGTCCGTTAAATTCTATGCTGTTGAAAGACCATTTTTAAATTATTAGTTTAAAGAGATTACCTGTTAAATTCTATGCTGTTGAAAAACCATTTTAAATTATTAGCAAAAAAGATTAGCCGTTAAATTCTATGCTGTTGAAAGACCATTTTTAAATTATTTAGTAAACCAAGGAAAAAGCATTACCCGTTAAGTTCGAATGCTGTTGAAGAACCAAATTTTGTTTTGAGTAAACCAGGAGGAAAAAGAAGTTGTCCTGTAATCTCAATACTATAGAAGAACCATTTTTATAAAACCTTACACAGGCATCCTGTCAATTGTAATGCCGGTAAAAGCCAATGTAAAGGAGCAAATGCTGATGAAAAAAAGAATAGTCATACTGGGTGCCGGCGAAAGCGGGGTAGGTGCAGCAAAGCTTGCACAGCAAAAGGGTTATGACGTTTTTGTTTCGGATGCAGGAACCATTGGAGAAATATTCCATCAAGAACTGGAAAAACTATCCATTGATTTTGAAATGGGTCATCACAGTGAAGAAAAAATATTAAATGCAACTGAGGTAATTAAAAGTCCCGGCATCCCCGAGAAAAATGAACTCGTTCAAAAAATCAGGGCAGCAAATATTCCAATCATCAGCGAAATAGAATTTGCTTTCCGTTATGCAGGCAAAAGTAAAATTATTGCCATCACCGGCAGCAACGGCAAAACAACAACAACGGCGCTTACCTACCATATCTGCAAGCATGCCCAAAAAGATTGTGCAATGGTAGGGAATATCGGCTTTTCATTTGCCAGGCAGATAGCAGAGGGGCCACGGGATTTATACATTGCTGAAGTAAGTTCTTTTCAGCTTGATGATATTAAAACATTCAGGCCAGATGTTGCCGTTATTACAAACATAACTGAGGACCACCTGGATCGCTATGACTACCAGGTAGAAAAATATATTGCCAGCAAATTTCGTATAACAGAAAATCAACAGGAACAGGATGTATTCATTTATTGCCAGGATGATGAAACCACGATGAACCAAATTACTAACTACCACATTAAAGCCACACCAGCACCCATTACTATGAGAAAAGAATTACCACAGGGAGCATACCTTACCAATGCCATGATGCATCTTAAATGGAAAAGTGAAGAGATGGAAATGAGTGTAGATGATTTTAAATTAAAAGGAAAACATAATCAATACAACAGTATGGCAGCAAGCATGGCAGCAACAGCAGTAGACATAAGGAAAGAAAAAATAAGGGAGGCACTCCAAACTTTTGAAAGCCTTGAGCATCGTATGGAAGCTTGCGGCGTAGTTAAAGGCATAAGTTTTATAAACGATAGTAAAGCCACAAATGTTAACAGTACCTGGTTTGCTTTGGAAAGTATGACACAACCGGTAATTCTTATTCTTGGAGGTGTGGACAAAGGAAATGACTACACCCATATGAAGGAACTGGTGAAAGAAAAAGTAAAAGCCATTGTGTGTATGGGAGCAGACACCCGAAAGATTCACGAAGCATTTGGAGACATCGTATCACTAATGGTAAATACAGTAAATCCAGAAGAGGCCGTGCAAGCTGCATTTCATTTTGCCAATAAAGGTGATGTTGTATTGCTTAGCCCGGCATGTGCCAGCTTTGATTTATTTAAAAATTATGAAGACAGGGGCCGCCAGTTTAAACAGGCAGTTAAGAATTTATAATGCAGGAAAACACAACGATAAAAAATTTATTTAATCCTGCCATAACCGGCATGGGCGATAACCTTGTGAGGAAGACGCGGGGCGATAGGGTTATATGGGCCATCGTCATCATTCTTACTTTGGCAAGTTTGTTATTGGTATATAGCAGTACAGGATCTCTTGCTTATCGCATGAGCAAAAGCACCGAAAGTTATTTATTCAAGCAGTTTGCATTTATCATTCTTGGCCTGATCATTATTTACTGGGCGCATCATATCAACTATACAATCTATTCAAGAGTAGCACTGGTCCTTTTTTTAATTTCTATTCCCTTATTGTTTTATACACTCATGTTTGGTGTGCAATTAAACAGTGGCAGCCGTTGGATCAAGCTCCCTGTAATCAATATGACCTTCCAGACCTCTGACCTTGCGAAGCTTGCATTGTTTATGTATATGAGCAGGATGCTGAGTAAAAAACAACAGGTTATTAAAGATTTTAAGAAGGGTTTTTTACCCATCATCATTCCCGTGGCAACTATTTGTTTGTTGATTGCACCGGCAAATCTTTCCACCGCTATCCTGGTTGCCGGCACAAGCCTTATGCTTATGTTCATCGGCCGCATTAGTACAAAACATATTTTATATACCATCGGCATTGCCATGATACCCATCATTATGCTAATTGCAATTGCGGTAAGTACATATGATAAGCAAACGGGAGAAACTAAAAAACTACCGGCTGTTTTATCTGCAGGCCGGGTACCAACCTGGATTAGCCGTATTCAAACTTTCATCTACAGTAAAAAAGAAGATGATAATGAAAAACTTTACCAGATAAACCAGGCAAAAATTGCCATTGCAAAAGGCGGATGGTTGGGCCGTGGCCCGGGAAACAGCGAGCAAAGAAATTTTCTGCCGCATAGTTATAGTGATTTTATTTATGCAATAATTATTGAAGAATATGGTATCCTTGGAGGGGCCACGATTTTATTCATTTATCTTTTATTCCTGTATAGGTGTATAAGAATTTACCGGAAATGTCCTTATGCTTTTGGCGCATTCCTGGCACTGGCGTTAAGTTTTACATTGGTCATACAGGCCATCGCAAATATGGGTGTGAATGTTAACCTGTTTCCCAATACCGGCGTTACGCTGCCATTGGTAAGCATGGGAGGAAGTAGTTTTTTATTTACCTGTCTCTCTATAGGAATTATTTTGAGTGTGGCAAGAAATGTAGAGCAGCAGGAAGGAACAGCGAAGGTTGTTGTTGAAGAAAATATTGCAGATTAAAATTTTGTAACCAGCATTTGTTCCTTGATTGAACATTGTTGTGTCACAATACGTTCATCGGAATTGCTACTATTAAACTATTGGAAAAAAAGTTTTTGCTGGAAGAGAATAACATATCAGATCAAAACAAAACACAGCGTATCATCATGGCGGGTGGTGGCACTGGTGGCCATATTTTTCCAGCCATAGCTATAGCAAATGCTATAAAAAAACAAGCACCACAAACTGAAATATTATTCATTGGTGCAACAGGAAAAATGGAAATGGAAAGAGTGCCCCAGGCAGGGTACAAAATTGAAGGGATAGAAATTGCCGGTTACAACAGGAGTTCTTTGATAAAAAATATATTTCTGCCTTTTAAACTGCTGTACAGTTTTGTGCAAGTGTCAAAGCTTATTAAAAACTTTAAACCCAATGCAATAATCGGCGTAGGTGGTTATTCCAGTTTCCCCGTTTTGCGATATGCACAGGCAAGAGGCATCGCCACTTATATTCACGAAAGCAATTCCTTTGCCGGCAAGAGCAATATTTTATTGGGTAAAAATGCGAAAAGGATTTTTACCGCTACCGCTGGCATGGAAAAATTTTTCCCTAAGGAAAAAATCATTGTTTCCGGGAACCCTGTAAGGCAAAGCATTGCCGCCAATAAAGTTTCAAAGGCGGAAGCATTGCAATTCTTTGGCCTGGAAGCTACAAGAAAAACAGTGTTGAGTTTAGGCGGCAGCCTTGGCGCACAAAGTATTAATGAAGCTATTGCAAATAACGTGGATGCCTTTGCTTCTAATAATCTGCAACTAATATGGCAAACGGGCAAACCCTTTCTGCAACAGGCTATAACTGCATCTGAAGGAAAAAAAAATATAGTGGTAAAAGATTTCATAAGCCAGATGGAATATGCTTATGCTGCAGCAGATATAGTGATAAGCCGTAGCGGTGCAATGGCCATAGCTGAATTATGTGTTGTGCAAAAGCCGGTGATTTTTGTTCCATATCCATTCGCAGCAGAAGACCATCAAACTTTTAATGCAAAACAATTGGTTGAAAAAAATGCAGCACTCATGATTCCTAATGCAGATGCAAAGGAAAAATTATTACCGGCATTATTAAATCTTTCATCAGATGAAACATTGCAGCAAACACTAAAACAGAATATAGCTGCCATGGCAATTTTAAATGCAGATGAAATAATTGCAAGAACAGTATTAAATGACAACAAGTAAATAAATATATAATTGAATAACAAATCAACAAATAATTATAAACTGCCTTTAGCCCCCTCTCCTTAGGAGAGGGCGGGGGGTGAGGTCAATACCAATGAGTAACACAGGAACAAATACTTTAAAACTGCCTTTGGCTCCCTCTCCTTCGGAGAGGGCGGGGGGTGAGGTCAAAGGCATTGAGGCCGTTTACTTCATTGGCATTGGTGGCATTGGTATGAGTGCCATTGCCCGGTTCTTTAATGAAAAAGGAATTAAGGTGAGTGGTTACGATAAAACATCCACAGCCTTTTCCCGTCAACTCGAAAAGGAAGGCATGCACATTCATTACGAGGAAGATATTTCATTGCTGGATAAAAATGCATCAATGGTGGTTTATACACCGGCCATTCCGCCGGGGCACAAAGAATTAAATTTTTACCGCAACAATGGTTATGCATTAATGAAAAGAAGCGATGCACTTTCATTAATAACCGCAGGTGGTTTTAATATCTGCATCGCTGGCACACATG
>JBDSYV010000102.1:0-4737 GCA_040110925.1 Ferruginibacter sp.
TTTCCCTTGACTTAATTGAAAAACTTATATCTACTGATATGATATGGAGAAGAATTCCAATGTTCTTTTTGGCTATAACGAACTTCTCAATGTTATATATGGTTGTGAGACGATCAAATAAGTAAAAGAAACTTTAAAACCATGCTGCTAACAACATTATTTGCAAAAGCAGGGCTGGACAATGAATATTCCTTTTCTGGTAGTGTCCATACCAACTGATACTTTTCTTATTGGCTGTTCTTCGTATGTACAAAAAATATTAATTTAGAAAGATGCCTTAGTCTCAGCGGGGTTTCACTGTAAGGTTTTTATTTTTTGTTATTGCCATGAAAGCCCTGCTGAAATGGAAACTTCTCCAGGGATTGAATTTTTCTAATTAGAAATGAATAGTCATTGCTGTTTCTTTTAAAATGTATAGATAAAAAAATAGACACTGAAAGTTTCATTGCTGGGTTTAGCAAGATGAGGTATAGACGGATTCATATTAAGGCAGCAAAGGCATCCTGCGGAACCTGGATAGCATTGAGGACGAAGACTACGAAAGCAAGGAAGCATATTTATCCTAAACCAATAGCCTGCAGGAACTCTGTTTTTTTTCTCTTAGATACATCCAGCAGATTACCGTTACTCATCTGCACCTGGCCGCCATCGCCCCTGATGTATTTATCAACAAATAATTTATTGACAATGCTGGAATGATGAATGCGCAGGAAATTTTCTGCGGGAAGTAAATCTTCAAAATCTTTTAGGGTTCGGCTCACCAAAAACTTTTTGCCGTTAGTAAGGTAAATATTCGTGTAATTATTGCTTGCACCCAGGTAAATAATGTCATTCACTTTTATAAACTCTAATCCTTCAGCAGTAGGAATAGAAATGCGGGTCGGTTGCTTTTTCTGTAGTTGTTCCAGCAAAAGGTCAAGTTGTAAAAGAGAGGAATTTTTGTTTTTATTACTTTCCGCTTTTGATACAGCATTTTTTAAATCATCAGCTTCTACAGGCTTCACAAGGTAATCCAGTGCACTGTAGCGGATGGCTTTTAAAGCATAATGGTCATAAGCCGTTACAAAAATGATTTCAAAATTTTTATATTGCAATTGTTGCAGCATTACGAAGCCATTCATTACAGGCATTTCAATATCCAGGAAAACAATGTCGGGGTGAAGGCTTTCAATGGCTTTAATACCATCCATGGCATTATCGCAGCAGGCAATAATCTGCACTTGTTTACAATGCTTTCCCAGTTTTTCTGAAAGAGAATTGAGGTTACTTTCATCATCATCTACCAATACTGCTTTTAACATCTGTGTAATTTAATTATTCCACACAATTTATCCGCACCATAGCTTCTGTGCCTGTGGCTTTGCCTTCATACTCCAGGTCAGTAAATACCAGGTTGTTTGTAAGTCCATTTTTATTATGTAGCTGAATACGTTCCCTGCTTATAGAAATACCATAAGATAAATGTTCAGGTCGGTTTCTTTCTTTTAATATTCCTGCCATCGTGCGGCCTATACCATTATCTGTAATGGTATAGGTGATATGCTCTTCGCAAAGCCGGGCACACACTTTTAATTGCCGCTCATTGGATGCTTTGTTAAGTAATCCATGGTGAATGGCATTTTCAATAAATGGTTGTACGATTAAAGGGGGCACTTTAAAATCGCCTTGCATTAAGCAAATGTCAGCATCCAGCATGTATTGAAACTTATTATTACAGCGAAACTGTTCCATCTCCAGGTATAAGCGGATTGTTTCAAAATCTTTTTGAAAGAGAACCAGGTTATTTTTAGAACTGTCCAGTACTGCCCTGATAAGTTTTGCAAATCTTGCCAGGTAAGATGTGGCTTTATCGGCCTGGTTGGTTTGTATTAAATTATCAATTGCACTCAAGCAATTAAAAATAAAGTGGGGGTTCATCTGTGCACGCAATGCCTGCATTTCCAGTTCAAGCGCTTTACGGGTAAGGGTAGAATGTTCCTCCAGGCTTTTTAGTTTTTCATTCTTTCTTTTTAATATAATGTTCCTTAATATAAGTATCGCAAACAAAGCAAATACTATAAGACTTATGGCCAGCAGGTTTTTTACATGCGATTGTTTTTCCAGTTCCTTCTTATTTACATACAATTGCTTTTCTTTTATTTCTTTATCTTTTTTTAGTAAGCGGATATTATTTTCGGCTTCAGAGGCTGCCAGGTAAAGTGCAGTCCTGCCGGCGTATTGCGATGTTTCCATAGAATCTTTTACAACATTGTATTGCCGGAAATAAGCATATGAGCTATCAATTAAATGTAATTTTTCAAACAAGCCGGAAAGTAAAAGGCTGGAGGATTTTAAAAATTCCTGGTTTGATGTAATCGAGGCCCTTTTATACAAATCCCGGGCATAGTAAAGCGAAGAATTGTAATTGTGTTTACCCTCGTAAGCACTGGCCAGTGAGTGGAGACATATCATCAATGGAATTACATCCCTGTTTTTTTTAAGCGATGGCAATGCAGGCACGATGGTACCAATGATGGAGTCGTATTCCTTATTACTTAACTGCATATCCAGGGTATAATGCCATTGAGTGGCAAAAAATTTATTTCTTACTTTTTCATCGGTAGTAGATGCAAGGATATTAGCGCTAAATTTTTTTCTATAATAAAGTGCTGAATCAGGTTTATTTATTTGTGTGTATGCGCTGGCCATATCCAGGTAATGTGACCATATAAAAACAAAAGGGTGATAATATTGCAAAGCCTGATGGTAATAATTAATCCCTTGCCTGGGATCCCCGGCCAGTGTAAATGACCTGGCAATGAATGCAAGCGAAATTGAAGTAAGCATAGAGTCATTAGTTTCTTTGCCTATACGTGCTGATTCCGCCAGGAATGGAAAGGCTTTCCAGAATTCTCCTTTTTTAGAATACACAAATCCCACTCCCTGGAGAGACCATCCCAGGTATCGTTTATCATGAATGGTTGTAGCCAGTTGCCGGCATATTAATGATGCGGCAAGGGCGCTGTCGTAATCTCCTCTTATGGCAAATGAGAGCGCCAAACTATAATAAGCCGTGGAAAGCAAACGGTTATCATCAGGCTTTTCTTTAAGCAAACTGATGGCGCTTAACGTATATTTTTCCATTTCCTGCTGACGACCCAGCAGCCTGCCTTCCACGCCGGCTTCTATTAAGAAAGATTCTGCTTTGCCCTTGTTATATCCCAATAAACCAGCATGTTGTTGTGCAAGCCGGGCATACTTCAGGGCAGAATCGGCATGTATCCAGTTATAATAATATTGCCATCCTAAAGCATTATAAGCATGTACCAGGGGTTCTCCTTTTAGTAAAAGAATGGCCCGCCTGATGCTATCTATCCTCTGCGTTTGTGCAACGGCATTTAGATTTAATAATAATAAGAAAAAAAATATCCTTATCATTTTAAGATTTTGAGCAGTAATGATTTTAAATATAATTGAATTAAGTGTGAATCTCTAACGATTAAAAATAATTTACCTGGCAGGTTTGTCTCTTTATGCCAGGTAAATTTAGATGAACGCTGAACTTAATAATTTATATAACCCAGATAGCTGATACTACCCACAGGGTTTTGTGGATTAGCAATAGTAGAACCCATAAAACTACCACTGGCATTGTCAAACCTTCCCGTGCCGCCCGTAAGGGTATGGGTGAGCACTACATGAGACGTACCATTACCTACCGGTGTTGAAGTGCCTGCAAATTCAGTATAAAATTCATCGCCGTTTGCACTACGGAATATTGCTGTACCTGTAACCTGGAATGGTGGAGCTGTAGTAAGATTTACCGTAGAAAGGGCAGTAAAGCTGCTTTGCCCCATGTGTGTTGCCTTTCCTGTACCTGTTATCTCCTGCTGCAGTAAAGGAGGGCCATGTAAAACTCTAACAACGGTTGAATAATCTGCTTTGAATGGTACGTCATGGCTCATTTTTTTATATACCCCCGCATTATTTTTTAAACACAGGTTTGTTGTTTTTGTAAATGATAATAAAAAGAGCATAGATACTGACACAATAACTAATGAAAGATAATTTTTCATTGTATAATTTTTTAATGATGAATAAATAAGATTTTTACAGGATTGAGGTTATCATTTTAAAGAAAAAAGTTTGCGCAAACTTTTATTATAAAACTAAAGTAGTAGCATTTATTAATTAAGCCGAGAGCCAATGAGCAACTGAGGGGATAATTTGAATAAATGGGAGAATTTAGGAAATTAATGAGGGGGTTTACTTTATTCAATGCAAAGTCTGACTATTAATAAAGAATCTACTTTTTCTATGTTCCAATGTGGTTAAAAAAAGTAAAAATTCCTGCTTCATATAGAACATAGTTACACATAGGTATTCACATAGATTTATCTGGGTGAGATTTTATTCAGAACATGCATCACGATAAGTTTTTTTATTTTATTAAATTTTGCGAAAACGCAGCTGGGGAGTAAAATTACTATGGTGATTGAGTTGTGGTGCTAAGGAATTGGATTGTAGTTTGCAGCTTCTTATAAACCGTATGGAATAAAAAGTTTAATTCACCCAAAAAAACATTTGTAATAATAATCAAATAATAAAAAGGATATGTTCAGCATCATCATCCCGACATACAATGAAGCTGACCAGATTGCTAAGACAATCAGCAACACGCTTACTGCCAAAGGCAGGCATGAAGCAGAAATCATTGTTGTAGATGGCGGCAGTACCGATAATACCTGCAGTATTGTG
>JBDSYV010000103.1:0-3891 GCA_040110925.1 Ferruginibacter sp.
GGAAATGAGCGACCTGGCAACAGTGGAATATACTGTTACAAAGATCATTAAAGCCAATGATAACAAAACCTGGTTCAAAATAGGAGATCGAAAAATATTGATGAGTTGTGAAGCTCACATTAAAGCGGGAGTAGATATGAGCAGCATCACGGCTAAGGATTTTAAGATTGATGGTAAACAAATTGAGGTGCAGTTACCAGAGCCAAAAGTTATCAGCCTTAGCATACCGGCAGAAACAATTAAAGTTGAATACCAGGATATAAGTTTATTCCGTGACCCGTTTAAAAATGCAGAGCGTGATAAACTTGCCGTGCAGGCAGAAGCACAGATAAGAAATAGCATTGAATCCTTAGGCATCTTGCAACAGGCTAAAATAAACGGCAGTTTGTTCGTCAATAATCTTTTGACAAGGCTGGGCTATGAAAAAATTATCATCACTTATGGCAATGAACAACCTTTAAAAAACAGCAATGAAAAAAAACAGGACTAATATGCCCGGCTGCCTGGTCAGGACTGTCCTGGTCTTGGTAATAATACTGGTGATTAAAAAAATGGATTGGCTGCCAAAAAATATCTTCTCTTCCAAACCTGTTACTATTGATGAAACGCCCATTTTAATAAAAGAGATACGGTCATTGGGGCAATTGATAACTGCCAGCTTCTATGATGAAGTGGTTGTGGACTCTACCATTAAAAATTATATCGGTCCTATTCCAACTGCTTCCAGTCAGCTTGTAATTATTGCAAGGGGGAAAGTATTAGCAGGAATAGACCTAAAAACACTCGAGGACAGGGCCGTTACAGTTAGGAAAGATTCCGTATGGATGCAGTTACCTCCTGCAAAGATCCTTGATGTCATAATTAATCCCGGTGATTATGAAACCTTCGAGGAGACAGGCAACTGGAGCCCGGAATCAGTTACATCTCTTAAGCTGAATGCAAAAACCATTATTACAGCCAGGGCCAGTAATAAAAACATTCTTGATAAAGCCAACAGCAAAGCAAAGTCTGTGATAGAAGATTTTTTACATGCAGCAGGATTTAAGATAATTCATCTCAATGGCCTTCCTGGAAACTGAACAGTAAATTAATTCACTTTTCAAAACATCAGCAACTAACCGCTAACCGCTGTCATCTGTCATCTAACAGCTCTCATATAACAGCTCTCATCTAACAGCTCTCATCTAACAGCTCTCATCTAACAACTATCATCCTTTCTCATACCCTAATATTCCCCTTAACTGGTTCACACGATCATCAAAACCAATGGGAGGCGCTAAAGGATCTTCAAAGGGCCTGAACATATCAAGCAAGTGCTGAGAATGAGCCTGGGGTTTTTGTGTTTTCATATTGATGTGTACAAAATTTGACCACAATACAGCTTTCAATTTATCCTTACGTTCGTTCCACATTTTCATTTCCACGAGTATATCTGTTTCTCCTAATTTTAAAAGCACAGAATCTATTACAACCGTCTCCATCAGGAAGGCGGGCTTCAGGTAAGCAACCTGGTTTTTACTCACAACCCAGCCCAGGCCATGCTCTGCCGCAAAATGATAAATATTAAAATTCATATTGGCGATAATATGATCTTCACGGGCATTGATAAAATAATCAATGTAGCGGGCATTATTTAAATGATTGAAAGGGTCGCAATCAGGAAAGCGGATGAGTGCTTTGCTTTCCCAGAGTTTTGAAAATGTTTGCATGGTTGCAAGTTACAAAGAGGACCCAGCATAGTAGGGAGTTTACCCTGAGCTTGTCGAAGGGTCATTGCGAGGAACGAAGCAATCTGCACCGTTATTACAAGGAACAATAAGCTAAATGTTAAGCTTTTTTGAATAAAGTGCCAATGACTAAAAGTATAAAGCCAAACGCTACTAATACAAACTGGTACTGGGTTAAATAAGTAACCTGTGTTAAATGCCCTATAATGCCAAAGCTTCCAAGAATTACTGCAATTACCCATAAAATTTGAGTTGGCGCTGAAAGTTTCATATTGTAAAATTTAATGGCTAAAGTAAGTAAACTTTTCCATTGATCGAGTCATGCTTTAAAGGGAGGAATGGATTACTGAATTTATCCTGCATCGTTTGATACCTTCAAAACCATCCGCAAAAAAAGCCAGGGCTGCATATCTGCACCAGCAGAAAAATCTTATTTACCTTCCAATGTATTACTTCCCGGAAAAGGAGCGCTGGTACGGGAAACAACTTGCCAGCGATTATCTCGCTTTAACCACACATCAGTAATATACCCCTTTGAATCAAATTGATTATTATGCATAGAGCCAGCCCAGGTATACAAAGAAGTTACAATGCCAACATTACCAAACACCAGGGCACTAATTCCGGATTGCTCAAATTTGTCAATCTTTAAATTATGAAATAAATTATTCAGCCAGCCAGCCCTTTCCATTACAACCGTACCATCGCCTTTTTTTAAATTGTATTCAGCTGCCATCATAATTTCCAGTTTGCTGCTGTCATGTTGCATCATTGCATCCATCCATGTTTTAGAAAGCTTAACCAGTTCAGCCGCCTGCATCGTATCGGATTCTACCTTAGTATTCATGTTCACCATTTCTCCTTTCATTTTCACTTTTGTTTCATTATTTTTTGTCTTCATCTTCTGCTGCGAAAAAGTTGGAGAATTAAAAATGAATAATGTTGCTGTTATAATCAGGAATATTTTCATAATATTTTTGTTTTACTAAATGTAGTTATTATTTATCCATTGCCTAGCCAGTTTTATTTTTTGCAGCATTGGACAAACTAATTAATGCAATACAATAAAGTTTCAACTTTTGCAATCTAAAACTCATCTGGTGCATTTCAGAAGCTGGGTTTGTTACAAAAGCTGAAGAATTTAAATACATCAGTGCAAAAGATAATTGTGGAGATAAAGGGACTTAGAAATTATACTGTTAGACACTTTAATTGTGTGAAACTTCTTAGGGCACATATACACAACCCCACGAAGCCCTGGCCGCATATCTGCGCCAGTGGGGGATAGTTGTCTTCGTTACAAACGAGGATCAGGTTGAGACTAATGGAAGTGTCATTGCGGTGTGTGACCGCATATGGTATGCATGAGGATGAGAAATAATAATTGGCTTTGTTTCTATTGCCTTGCAATTGTCCATTGAACTCCAGACAAAGTTTGGCATTTATTGAATATCCGAAGAGTGCTGCGTTAACTCTCCTGATAGCGGGGGAATGTTTAGCTTGGGCTGGTCTATGAGTTTTGATAACCTGAATTCGTAGAAAAATTATCTTTTGAGATGCTAATTCAGACAAAGTTCCTTTAATAACGGATAATTACATAGCCGGCTCCGCCATAACCGCCATTCGTTCCGGCTGCTAACGCACCACCACCACCACCGCCTCCCGGCCTTAGCCCTGATGCGGCTTGGCCTGTTTTGACGGAAGGTACATAAGTGCAACCCAGGCCTCCTGAATTGAAGCTATTAGCAGCATCGCCACCTTTACTGGCTTTTACAATTTCAATGAACACACCTGCGGTTTTCTCCACATAAAAATATTCATTGGATGCGCCGTTTCTACCCTCCTCCCCTTTAAAATTATAGTAACCGGGGTTGATGGTAAAAGAGCCGCCGGTAGGGCTAAAAATTAAACTACCGCTAAAATAGGCCCCCTGCCCGCCGGTAGCGTATACGGTGTAATTTGCTCCTAAGCTATCAGGTAAGGCTAAGGTTGTAGTTCCCCCTGAGCCGGCATTTGCATTGCCGGCATTAGTACCTCCATTGCCCACAGTAATAGTCACCACAGCGCCGGGGTTTACACCAAAATGGGCAGAAGCATATCCTCCTCCGGCGCCACTGCCAAAATAATTACCGCCACCCCCAGCACCCCAGGCTTCAATTAAAAT
>JBDSYV010000104.1:0-22242 GCA_040110925.1 Ferruginibacter sp.
GCATAAAAAACTGGCAAGAATTACCTGGCCTGTATGGTTATATGTGGCTGTGAGTGGAGTGGTTGTGTATGTTATGATACAGCCCTATTACCGTTAGATTAAGGGTTCAACTACAATCCTGTTTTTATTCAGGTAGCTTATAATCACATTAATTTTATTTCCGGGTGCTAAGTCTTTCATTATTTCCGGGCTTATGTTTGCAGGATTTATTTTTGCATAGATTTTATTATTGATCACATCAAGATAAATTCCATGGGGGCTAATCTTTGTTACCGTGGCTTCAATTGTTGTTTTCGCTTTGAAATATTTTACTGCCGTATGAAATTCAGGAATGAATGAATTATCAAAAAGTGACGCAGTGATTTTTTCCGGTTTATCTAAATTTTCCAGGAAAAAACTTACCGGCTCATTAAGTTTATCTTCTCCGGGAATGATTTGCCAGGGCGAAAATTTAATGGGGAAGAACTGGTAGGAATCAATTTCTTTTATAAAAAATCCATCATCAGTTTGCTTAAGATATCCTAAAAGCCTATTTTCTTTTTTTGCTTTATTAATTAAATCGCTGCGGCTGTTGTTGTACAGGAATTCTAATTCGTAAGCTATCATCAAATCACCTCTCCCTGCTTTTTTTATTTTAAACCTTACCACATCGCCGGTATTGTATTGATGAATTTTTTTTACCAGGCCCTTTGCTTTAAGCTCTTCCTGTAATTTTTCATCTGTGCTCCCTTTAATGCTTTTCTTTTTTCCGTTCACTTCATAATCGATCAACGCATATTTTTTGTGCGGATTGATAAAAGAAATGGAGCCTGTAGTTGTGTCTTTCATGTGTTTAAATTATTTGATTCTTGCCCCATATAATTCGCCTGTTATCAACACAGGAGGTATGCTATTTTTATAATGGCTCATTTCATGCATAGTTTTTATAAAGCTAATTCAATAGCCGGGTCCCAGAATATCTTTTCAAAATTTACTATTGCATCATTCTTTACCTGCACACCATCTTTATTTAATAATTTTTCCATTGCATCCGGTTCTCCAAAATGTGCTTTGCCACTGAGCATACCATTTCGGTTTACCACCCGCTGTGCAGGCACTTTTGGTTTCACATGGTGTGCACCATTCAATGCCCAGCCTACCATACGGGCACTAAGCTTTGTGCCAAGGAATGCCGCTATTGCACCATAGCTTGTCACTCTTCCTTTAGGTATTTGGCGAACAACTGCATATACATCTTCAAAAAAACTATAGCTTTTTGCAGACTTAACTTCGGCTTGTATTGTTTTCTTTTGCGGCATTTTCTTTTGACAATATTAAGTTTGATTTTGCTGGCTCGGGAACATTTACATAATCATAAGGGCAGTGAAGACATCCATTGCCACAGCAGAATCCTTTTTTTAAATGATAAGATTCAGTAAGCACAACCATGCCTTGTTCATTGTAATAAAAATCTTCTTCCTCAATCATTGCTATGCTCATCCTTTAATAGTTTTTTCAGTGCATCATCATTTTCTTCCATTTGCAAAGGAAGTGAGAATCTGAGATAATGTATTTTTTTACTTTGTGCAATATCAAGGCTTTCGTAGTGGGTTCGTATTTGCAGCTCGGGCATGTGCAGGATATCTGCATTTATATCATCGCTATGCAAATGAACCTTGCATCCATACATGTCAATTACTCTCCTGGTAAAATTGTACAGGTCTGGTGAATCTGTCTTTAAATGAATGAAGCCACCGGGTTTCAATATTTGTTGATAAAGCCTGAGGAACCTTGGATGTGTTAATCGCTTTTTTGCTTTTGATGTACGCAGTTGTGGGTCAGGAAAAGTAATCCATATTTCATCAACTTCCGAATGGGCAAAATACTGTGGCAACATTTCAATTTGTGTTCTTAAAAAAGCAGCGTTGTTTAACTGAAGATCAAGTGCTTTTTTTGCGCCAAGGTACATTCGATTGCCTTTAATATCTACTCCAATAAAGTTCCTCGCTGGATAAAGCCCTGCAAGGCCGATAGTATATTCTCCACGGCCGCATGCCAGTTCAAGCGTTATTGAATTTTTATTTTTGAAGAACCCTTGCCAATTGCCCTGCATGTTTTCCGGGTACTCCTGCACATTGGTAAATGTCTTTATTTGTGCAAAACGAAAAAGTTTTTTTTGTGCCATTGGCGGCAAATATAAATAACCTTGCAAGTTCATTGGCTTTAAATAAAAAATCCCCCATTGCTGGAGGACTTTTGTCTATGGGGGTTGCAAGGCCTATCTTAATCCTAATTTATTTTTTAATATAAGAGCATCATTTTGAAAAGTATTACAAGTAAGGGTTGTTCCGGTTATCCATTCGCCGTTGGGAACATAAAGGCTGTTACCCATAATTTTCCCCATAGCATAGGATTCTAATAAACCGCAATTGCTATCAAATACTGCCTGGTGGTTGAGGCTTAATGTATGTCCCGACTCATGAGCAGCAATTTCGCCTATATGATGAGTGATGTTATACAATCTGTCACTAAATACAAAGCCTGGTGTATCATCTCCCCAGGTAATGGAATTATTATAAGCTATACCACTTACACCGGGGCGCCATGCGCTTGTAGGAGTTACAATTATCCGTGTTCTCATATACCTGTTGGCATTAAAAAACTCAGTTTCGTTTGAAGTGATCACAACATTATAAGGAGCGTAAGCATACCTAACCTGGTTAAGAACTTCTTCTATTTGTGTACTGTTCAAGCCAGCTGGCGCACATTGTAAAGTAGCACCGCCATTCCAGTTTGAATTTCTTACAGTTTGCCCATCAAAATCAAGATATATGCAGGAGTAATTGCCACTTGGTGCTGGTGGTTTGACTCTCCCGGCAGTTAATTCCGGGGGCATAACAGGTATTTGTAAAAGAGATGCAGGGTCAGTATAACAAACTTCTAATTTCTTAAGTTGTGCGGCAGAATCAGGTGTTGTTTCAGTAACTGATTGTTTTTGACAGCTGGCCATAATTATTAATGGCAGCAGAAAACGTAGGTTTTTCATTAATTAAATTGTAGATTATGGATATTGTTTGTAAGCCTTTGGGAGCTTGCCGCCCTATTAGTCAATACCATGCCAGTAGCGGCTTTGGGTTGTAGAACCTTTACACGAAATTTTGTAGAAGAAAAACGAATGGCTGTAGAGGTAAATAATCAGAATCTATTTTTGAAATGCAATTTAGTTGGTTAAAGGACTGAGGGTAAGCCCCGTTACTATTAAAGAATTTTTGCAAGGGTTGTAGTATTTTTTAAAATATCAATTAGAAATTATATCCTTATGCACCCTCTAGACAAGAGGGTCGCTACCAAAAAATTCTTTCTGTGTAAAATGTTATAACAAAAAAAGCCCTCGTTTTTCAACGAAGGCTTTCAATAGCTGTAGGGGAAGGGCTCGAACCTTCACGGGGCAGTTAGCCATTTCACAAATTTGTAGAGAGAGAAACCTCTCAACCTACTGGTGGTCAACCCCAGTCGGTGCAGCTGCAGCTACATCGGCTTTATGTAACGTTTATCCTGTTAACCCCACCCTCGAGACAAGAGGGCATGTCTTCCAAAAATTTCATCACCCCACAGTATGTAAGAACTATTGCAAATGTATATAGATTGACCTCAAATTTAAAAATAATTCAACAAAAATTTTGAAATTATAGAAAACATTCAAATATTTGCATAGTATATTAAATAATTACTAAAATCATATTGTTTATGGCAGCCAAATTAAATCTTGACAAACTTGACCTGCAAATTATTGAAGCCATGATGGAAGATGCCCAGATATCGTACGCCGAGCTAGGTAAAAAATTGTTTGTTAGTGGTGGAACTATTCATGTGCGTATAAAAAAACTACAGGAGTTTAATATTGTTAAAGGTACAAGGTTAAGTGTTGATTTAAAACTTTTGGGTTACGATATAACGGCATTTGTAGGCATATATCTTGAAAAAAGCAGCCTCTACGACCAGGTTGCCCAGGACCTGATGAAAATACCCGAAATCATACGCCTCAATTATATAACAGGAAACTACAGCATGTTTTTGGAAATTGTTTGTAAAGATATTTCCCAGCTAAGATTTGTGCTTCACGATGAGCTGCAAAAAATAAAAGGCATTGAACGAACTGAAACTTTTATTTCCCTGGAGGAAGGTTTTAGCAGGAACGTACCGGTAGCACCGGTTAATTGATTTGTAAATGAGTTTTACTCAGGTTTCAATCAAAATTATTTTTAAGAAGAATTTTTTATTTTACCATTTCTGAAAATTCCTTTTAGGTAAATATTGGTAAAAAATTGTTACCATTTTTTATAAAATCTTTCTTATTTCGGGTGATAAAAAATTCTGCTTTGTTTTCAATAGCACCATAATATAGAATTGCATCTTCTTTATCTCTGAATTCGCTGTTTAATGCTTTAAGTAAATAAGTTTTACTGATTGAAATAAGATTCACAAGTAACAATGCTTTTTTTATTTCTTCTATTCTGTTAGTTACATAAATTCCATTAATTATAACGCTTTCAGAAACCAGCAAATTTAATTGCAAGGCTTCAGCCTTGCGGAAAATATCATTTGTATAATTTATCTGAAGTGGTCGTTGAGCAATGAAATCAATAAAAATATTTGTATCGGCAAAAATTTTAGGAACTATATTTAGCCATTTTTTTTGACTTTATAATTTCCTTATCAGGCGTTGCAACCGATTTATAACTGGGTGCCATTTGTATGATTTCATCTACGATGCTTCCAGTAGAGGTTGCTGCGACTTGTTGCAAATAACCCTCTACCATTTTTGATAAACTTTTTTTTCTTCTTGCCGCAGCCTTTTTTGCATCCTCTAAAATCTTCCGGTTTATATTAAGTGTGAGTTTTGTATTCATAACATAACTTTCCATAAATGTACGTAGAAAATTAATAAGCATTTAACCTACCTCCTTCACATCCACTGCATCTCTCAATCCATTGCCCAGTAAATTAAAGGCAAGTACTAATATCATAATAGCGATCCCTGGAATAATTGCCAGCATGGGGTTATGCGTGATGATAAAATTGTAATTCTCTTTTATCATCAATCCCCAGCTTGGTTGTGGCGGCTGAACACCAATGCCGAGAAAACTAAGTCCTGCTTCAATAATAATTGCTGTTGCAAAATTGGATGCAGCAATAACCATTAATGGCCCAAGAATATTTGGTAATATATGTCTGAAAATAATTCTGCTATCTGTAAACCCCAGTGCCCTGCCAGCCTGCACAAATTCGAGTTCTTTAATGGCCATCACCTGCCCACGTACGAGACGAGCTACACTAACCCACATGGTAAGCCCAACAGCAATAAATATTTGCCAGAACCCTTTGCCCAATGCCATGGTAAAAGCAAATACCAAAAGTAAGGTTGGAATACTCCAGGTAACATTTACCAGCCACATGATGATAGCATCGGTACGGCCACGGTAATAACCAGCAAGTGCTCCCAGTAAAATGCCCAGCGTAAGTGAAATGATTACTGCAATTAAACCTACAGCAAGACTTACCCTTGTTCCAATTATTAACCTGCTGAGAATATCTCTTCCAAAAGCATCGGTGCCCAGCCAGTATGTTTTATGGATTATGTTTTTATTTATTTCTGATGGATGATGATTTGTCAACTGGTTAATATTGTATTGCTGAATAACTGTGGTGTCTTCATCCACATATTTATTCACTTCAATCTGTTCACCTGTTATGCGATATGTCGTTATTGGTAAATAGCTATACTGTATAGACTTTCCTGACACTGCCTGCTGAAGGAGATTCTGATTGCCCGAATGGCCAGATGGAATTTTTAAAAACACCTGGCTATATCCAGGTTGTTTGGCTTGAATTTCTACGGTTTGCAAATCTGCGTTGGGGCTATTATCTGGTGCAAATAGGTAACCGAATATGGCAATGAAAAAACAAAAGAGAATAATAACGAGTCCTGCCATGGCAAGTTTATTCTTTTTTAACCGTCGCCAGGTTTGTGAAGCAAAAGAAAAGTTTTGGTCAGGCATATTGTAAAATACAACTTAATCGCTTTTCAGCATTTTTATAAATGCTTTTTGTGATATCATCCTTGCACCCATGCGCATAAGATGAGGATTTGGCAACTGGCAATCCAGAAATTTATAACCCCCGTTTTGGCAAAGCCATATCATCACCGCTTTGGATGCATTATTCATTTTGCTGAACATGCTTTCGCCGCAAAAAATATTATTCACTACTACACCGTACATGCCGCCGGCAAGTTCCCCATTTTTCCATGCCTCAATACTATGAGCAAAGCCAAGATGATGAAGGTTCATATATGCCGCTTTCATTTCATCTGTTATCCATGTACCATGGCCTTCTTTGCGAGGTATTGTTTTACAATGTTCTATCACTGCTTCAAAAGAGGTATCGGTTGTAATGGTAAAAACATTTTTATCTATAATTTTATTCATGCTGCTGTTGATGATAATTTCTTCTGGAAAAATTACACATCGCTCGTGGGGGGAATACCAGCTTATTGGCTCAGCTTCGCTGTACCAGGGAAAGATGCCATTCTGGTAACCAAGTATTAGCCGCTCAGAACTTAAATCTCCCCCAATGGCAAGCAAACCATCTTTTTCTGCTAAAGAAGGATCAGGAAATGACAATAAATTTTCGCTTAATAAAAAAATCATGGAAGGTTTACATCATTTAGAACCTAAAATGCCAGGCTGCAATTTATTTAACCTTCTTTGCAACAATGCCTTTTCTTTTTTTCCATTTCTCAAGAGGCTCAGGCTCATAAGTATGGTTTCCTTTTTTATCTACCAGGCCTATCAGTTTGTTTAGTTTATTACTAATGCGGGTTATGATTTTTGTTCTGCCTTTTGTTTTAGGTTTATAAAAGTTTTCAAAAGCTTTTATCCCGGCATTGATAATTCGTAATTCGTTTTTAAAATCTTTGTTTTTACGGTAAAGTATCATCAGCCTGCTATAAGCATTTTCATTTAAGGGGGATTCTTTTATAACTTCTTTGTACAAGGAAATTGCCTCACTGGTATTGCCATTTATTTCTGCATTATTAGCCGCTTCAATAGGAGAAATTTTATGGTCATCTGTTCCTGGCATATTCGCTCATATGCAATATTGATACCGGATACTACCTGGGTTCAAAAAATAACAATCGGTATTTCTCTATGACTATAGTTTTTGTGATGTCAATCTGGCTGTAACTATTAAATTATTGACTAATCAATTTATACAGACATGAAAAAATACCAGCCACTTCTTGTATTTATATCCGGTTTAAACCGCTTATACTTAATAACCACTTATTTAGCTTAATATCAAATAATTTTGCGCTATGCGTTACCTGATTTTACTGTTATCAACTATTACATTTTTAACAAATGCAAAAGCACAACAAAGTTGGAACCTTCGCTCAGTAGTAGAATACGCCATGGCCAACAATATTACCGTTAAGCTAAGCGAAGTGCAGGCTAGGCTTGCAGGCATTAATTACAAACAGGGTAAATTATCCCAGTTTCCTAATGCAACATTCAGTGGAAACACAAGCCTTAACAGTGGCAGCAACCAGGATCCAACAAACTTTGGCCGCATTACGCAAACTTATTTGTCTGCAGGCATGCAATTGCAGAGCAGTGCAGAAATATTTAATTTTTTTAGTAAGCGGAATACCATTGCTGCAAATGAATGGGAGTTACAGGCAACCATTGCTAATATTGCCAAACTTAAAAGTGATATAGCCCTTACTGCTGCCAATGCTTACCTCCAGATCTTGCTGGCAAAAGAACAACAAAATATTACCCTGGTGCAGGTGCAGCAAACACAGGCACTATTGAGCAACACACGTAAATTAGTGAATGCAGGTGCTTTGCCAGAACTGAATGCCGCACAACAGGAAGCTCAATTGGCATCAGACAGTGTGAATTTTATCACCGCAAAGGGAAATGTGACCCAGGCTATTCTTACCCTGAAAACATATATGAACATTGATGCTGCTACGCCATTTGAAATTGATTCACCACCAGTAGAAAGTATTCCTGTGGAAACCATAGCCGACCTTCAACCTGATTATGTTTATAAGCTTGCCCTGGCTAACCAGCCATTGCAGCGTTACAATGAACTGAAATTAAAAGCGGCAGAAAAAAACAAACAAGCAGCAAGAGGGTCAATGTATCCAACGTTATCTGCTTTTGGCAGCCTTGGTAGTGGTTATAATAATAAAGCCCGGGAAGTAATAGCTGTTACGCCTATAAATGCTCCGCTGGGGAGTGTTTCTGTAAGTGGAACAACATACAGTGTATATCCTTTGCAACCGTTCAATAGTTATACCTATGGAAAAACATCTTTTGGAAATCAATTGTCTGATAATTTCAGGCAGTCAATTGGATTAAGTTTAAACGTTCCGATTTTTAATGGAGCTGCATTACGTAGCAATTATGAAAGAAGCAAAGTGAATATCAGCAGCCTTGAGTTGATGAAGGCCCAGGATAACCAGAAACTAAAACAGGATATTTATAGTGCTTATAATGCAGCCTTGATTGCATACGAAAAATTTAATGCCAGCGCTAAATTGGTGGAGATAAATGAAAGGACTTTTGGATTTGCTAACAGGAGATTTGAAGTGGGCATGCTTGGCACTTATGATTTAATCAGTTCTCAAAATAATTTGTTGAGGGCAAAATTGGAATACAGCATCAACCACTTTGATTATGTTTTTAAAATGAAAGTGCTGGAATTTTATAAAGGGCTTGGGCTGAAACTTTAAATGAGAATTGATAAATTTTTAATGGATAATATAAAACACTTCACTCAATATGAATCTATTCCCCTGTTCATGGGAGAGGGGTTAGGTTCTAAAAACTATTTATGAACAAACAAACAAAATGGATTTTAATAAGTATAGCTGCACTCGTTGTGTTACTGGTTGTCCTTAGCAAGGCAGGGGTTTTTGGTAAAGAAGATGGCACAAAAGTTACAGCTGAAAAAGTGCAGCGCCGCACCATTACTGAAACTGTAAATGCCAGTGGAAAGGTATATCCCGAAATTGAAGTGAAGGTAAGCCCTGATATCAGTGGTGAAATTACTGAGCTGACGGTGCAGGAGGGCGATACTGTAAAAAAAGGTCAATTGCTTGCCCGTATTTACGCAGATATATATAGCATACAACGGGACCAGGCAGCAAGCGGGGTTGTACAGAGCCAGGCGCAGGTAGATAATACCAAAGCAGCTTTGGGCGCATTAAACGCACAACTGGAGCAGGCACAACGTACCTATGATATGCAGAAAAAACTCTTTGATGAAAAAGTGATCAGCCAGAGTGAATTTAATGTTGCAGATGCAAACCTTAAAGCTGCCAAAGCAAATTACAATGCAGCATCCCAGGGTATAAGAGGCGGACAGGCAAGTGTGCAAAGCGCAAGAGCAAACCTGCAGCGGGCAAACAAAGACCTTGGCCGTACGGCTATCACAGCACCGATGGATGGTGTAGTGAGTTTACTTAGTGTAAAAAAGGGGGAAAAAGTTGCGGGTAATAGTTTTAATGTGGGTACAGAAATGCTGCGTATTGCAGATATGAGCAAAATAGAAGTAAGGGTAGATGTGGGTGAAAATGATGTTCCTAAAGTAAAACTTGGCGATACTGCCTTAATAGAAATAGATGCATATTCCGGGAGAAAATTTAAGGGCCTGGTAACACAAATAGCCAGTAGCAATAATGGTGCTGCATCACAATCTATACTGAGCAATACAAGCAATGATGTAACGCAGTATAAAGTGTATATCAGGTTACTGGCAGAAAGTTATAGAGATTTACTAGGCCATGGTACTTTCCCTTTCCGGCCCGGCATGAGTGCTAATGTGGACATTCAAACCCGTACGCAGAGAAATGTGTTGAGTGTGCCAATCAATGCCGTAACCATCCGCGAAAAAAACGATAGCCTTAAAGCTGATAAAAAAACGGATGAAACAGTTGTAATCAGCAATGTTGATGATCTTGATGTAGTGGTATTTATAAAAAATGCTGATAACAAAGTGCAAAAAGCAGTTGTAAAAACGGGTGTGCAGGATATAAATTATATAGAAATAACAATGGGACTTAAAGAAGGAGATGAGGTTATTACAGGGCCTTACGATGTAGTAAGTAAAACATTGAAGAAGGATGCTAAAGTGAAAGTGGTTGATAAAAAAGAATTGTTCAGTAAAAAATAACAAGCGTCCCTACCAATGAAGATGTTTACGAAGAATATAAGTAATTGCAAGAATGCCTTAGTTTTTTTGATATTAATTTGTTTTAGTCTTACAACTAGTGCCCAGTCATTAAAATTAAACGTGGTTATATCATCAGCAGATAAAAGCATTAGCCCAAATGTATCCTTACTTCACTTGCCAGATTCTACTTTGATTGTGACTAAAACAGCAAAAGGAACAATAATCTTTGAAGTAAACCCACAGACCAGTTACCTCCTTAAAATTACAGCTGCAGACATGCAGCCGGTCATAAAGGAAATCATGATAAAAGATTCTTCTGTTTCAATAGAAGTAAATCTTTCTGATAAGATTGGTACCCTTGAGGCTGTGGTCGTAGTATCTAAAAAACCATTGATAAAGTATGAAGATGATAAGGAAATTATAGATGCCGAACCTCTTACAAACAGCAGTACCAATGCCTATGAGGTACTGGAGAAAACACCGGGGGCTGTGGTAGACCAGGATGGTAATGTTTATCTGAACAGTACTACAGCAGCAACGATCTATATTAATGGAAGGGAAATGAAACTAAGCGCTACTGACCTGGCTTCGATGCTTAAAAGCCTTCCGGCAAATAGCATTACAAAAATTGAAATATTAAGAAACCCATCAGCCAAATATGATGCTGCAAGCAGTGGTGGTATCGTAAATATCGTTTTAAAAAAAGGCGTGAAGCTTGGCACCAATGGTAGTGTGAATATTGCATCCTTCCAGGGAAAATATAATACAACTACGGCAGGATTTAATATTAATAAGAGCAATAAAAAAGTAAATAGTTATTTCTCCTACCAGTTTACCAAAAGAAATAATTACGAAGAACTGAATACAACCAGGCTTCTTGCTTCAGATAATACAAAGCTGGTACAACAGTCCTTTACAACTTATCCTACGGTAAATAATTATGCCGGTGGCGGATTTGATATTGAAGTGAATAATAAATTTTCAGTGAATTATGATGTCAGGTTTACAGCCAATAATAACAAAAGTCACGCTGAAAATGGAAACATCATTACCCAACAATTATCAGGCAACAAAAAAGCAGAAATAAATGCGCTGATCAACAATTCCGGTAATTCTTTCTACCTCGGTAATAGTGTTTCTTCAAAATATAAAATAGATTCCCTTGGCAGTGAGTGGACGACGTCACTTGATTATAACTATTTCAACAGCAAAAATTTACAGGATTATAATAACCGTTTCCTGTTGCCGGTAAGGCCTGATTTAAATGGTGATGGAAATACCAACAATAACAAAAACATAGTAGCGCTTAAAACTGATTTAACACTAAAACTAAAGGCAAAATATACCTTTGAAACCGGGGTTAAATATAATTATGCTGCCAGCCGCAATAGTGCAATGTATTTTTCGGAAACTAATGGCAATGGCAGAAAAACAGACAGCTTTCAAACCAACCGCTTTAGGTATAATGAAAAAATACTGGCAGCATATCTCCAGGTTTCTAAAACTTTTTATGGTATCACAGTAAAGCCCGGAATGCGCATGGAGACAACAGATATTTATGGTAAACAGTTATTTCCAAAAGACACGTCGCTCAGTATCCGGCGCACAGATTTTTTTCCTTACCTCTACTTGCGGCGGAATATTACCAAACTCTTTGGATTTATGCTAACTGGCAATGCAATTTATCGCCGGAGTATCAGCAGGCCATATTACGAAGCGCTGAATCCATATCCAAAATACATTGACCAGTTTTTATATGATGTTGGCAACCCAAATTTAAAACCACAGTTCACCACTAATTATGAGTTTAACATTGTGGCAGCAGACTTCCCGGTGTTTAGTATTGGCAAAAATGATATCAAGGATATTTTTACCAATGTTACCTACCAAAACGATTCAACAAAGATTGCCTTCCGTACTTATGATAATCTTGGCCGCAACAAGGAATTTTATTTCCGTGTTGCAGGCGGTATTCCACCCGGTGGAAAATATTTTTTCTACTTAGGGGCACAGTATAACCGCAGCCATTATTCAGGGCTGTATCAAAATCAGCCATTGGAATACAGCAGGGGTAGCTGGGTGTTTTTTACCTATCATAATTTTAAGGCCTCACCCACACTTAATCTGAGTATGCATGGTTTTATGCGGCTCCGTGGCTTGCAAAATTTTTATGAGCTGAATAGTTTTGGCGCCCTGAATATGAACATCAATAAAACCATCCTGAAAAAGAAAGCCAATATTATTTTATCTGTAAACGATGTGCTGGGTACAAATAAAGTTGATTTTAGTATTAATCAATCGGGCATCAGCGCCTTTGGCAGCCGGGTAAATGATACGAGAAAAATAGGAATTACATTGCGTTATAATTTTGGAATTAAGCCAAAGGAAGAAAAGAAGAAGGGCTTTGAAGCACCGGCAGACATGACGAATTAATATTGTATTAAAAATATTTTGCAAAAGGTTAAAGGTGGAAAAAAGCAATACAGTACTGGCTCCTCTCTCTCTTTTGATCTTTTTTTATTTTAGTTTTTCTTAAAAGAAATATTTTTCTGCAATAGCTACACTCTCCGGTTTTCCCACATCTACAAGGTTATCGCCACTATGATCGTACCCATAAATGAGATACTCATTTGCAAGGCTAAGGTAAGTATCTACCAATGAAAATTTTCCACGTTGGGGTATGAGATTGAAAATAGCTTGCTCAAATAGAACCACGCAACTGTATGCCATCGGCTTCAACGAGGGTTTATCAATGGAAATTCTTCTTTCACCGGTTAAGTTATTTTCCCATCCGCATAACCTGCTATCATCATCAAACAAAAAATTACGTGAAGTTTTTCTATCAGTAATGCCGAATGTTATCAAAGATTTTTTTTCATTATGGTACTGCCACAGGTTTTGAAGATTTAAATCAGTGAGGATATCTGCATTTATTGTAATAAAAGTTTCTTCATCTTTTAAAAATGATGCCGCTTGTAAAAGCCCTCCGCCGGTTTCAAGCAATTCTCCTCTTTCATCGCTGATAGTAAACTTACTTCCCCAACCTTTATTTGTTTCAATGGCATCTATTACCTGCCCCGGAAAATGATGAACATTTACAACCACATCATAAATCTTGTATTGCTGCAGGTATTCAATATTCCTCTGCAATAAACTTTTTCCATTTATAATAGCTAATGCTTTTGGATGTGTATCGGTCCATGGCTTAAATCTTGTGCCAAGGCCGGCAGAAAAGATCATGGCTTTACGTGGAAAGTTTGTAATCATGCCGGGTTTGGGGATTCTTTTATTTCGGAAATATTTTGTTCAAGATGGTTTATGATTGTTCTCACCGCATATTTATTGCGCAAGTGTCTTGCTAATGCATCAGCAGCATACACACTGCGGTGTTGGCCGCCCGTACATCCGAAATTTATCATCAGGCTTTCAAAATTTCTTTCAATATAATTTTCCACAGCAATATCTACAACATTATAAACACCGTTTAAAAAATCTTCCATCCGGGTTTGCTGCTCCAGGTAGTCTTTTACTTTTTTATCACGACCAGTCAGTTGTTTATATAATTCTATCCTGCCGGGGTTTAAGATACCCCTGCAATCAAACACAAAACCACCACCATTTTTTGTTGGGTCTGGCGGGTATCCGGTTTTTAAATAAGAAAAGCTATTGATGGTAACTGTTAATGGTGTTGCAATGTTTGCTTTAACAGGCACAAACCTGTTTATAATTTCGTCTTCCACTATCATGTGCATCAAACTTTCAAATTCAGTAAGGCTAATGCCAAAATGTTTGTTATTGATAAACCATTTAAGATTGAGTAATGCGAGCGGAATACTGGTTAGAAAATGCGCCTTGCGTTCAAACAACCCCCGGAATCCATAAGCGCCAAGCACCTGCAACATTCGTAATAGCACATAACCATTGTATTGACTTACAAAGCGGTTTCGATCCATTTCTTTTTGCAGCAATTCATCTGCACAATCCATATAGTATTCCAGCAGCGAGGTTTTCCACTCATCAGATAAATGAGCTTTGGCCTGCCAAAGCAAAGAGGCTACATCGTATTGTAATGCTCCCTTCATTCCACCCTGGTAATCTATAAAAAATACTTCATCATTTTTTATCATGATGTTGCGGCTTTGAAAATCACGAAACATAAAATATTTATGATCCACATGCGCCAGGTAATTACTCAAAGCATCGAAGTCATTGTAAAGCGCTTCCTTATCGTATGGAATTTTGAGGGTGTCTAAAAAATAGTATTTGAAATAAAGAAGGTCGCTTAGAATGGCCTGTTTACCAAATTCTTTGCTGGTGATGCACCAGTTATAATCCAGTTCTGTATCTGCATTTATCTGCAGGTAAGCCAAAGCTTTCAGGCTCTTTTTATAGAGGGAGTAAACATATTCATTCTCTCCATATTTTTCAAGCATATCCAGCAGGGATACGCTTCCAAAATCTTCCTGCAGATAAATGGTGCCTTCATCATTTATGGCGTGTATGACAGGAACCGGTGAGCCAATATGCTTAAAATGCCGGCTGAAATTTAAAAAGGTATTGTTCTCTCTCACATTAATATTATAGGTTCCGATAACAGAATCAAAATTATTCCCTTCGCATGTTGTGCATTCTATCCTGAAGTAAATGCGATCACTTCCGCTTTGGGGCAGCTTCTCAATACGTATGATATCAGCCTGGCTATGCTGCTTAAATAATATTTCTATTTGTTCTGATATAGATATCATAAATATTTGCCGGTGAATGTAGAGTAAAAATAACTTTATTTAAATTGTCCATTCTCAAAATTGAAATAAAAAACCCCAACAAATAGTCGGGGTTTTATAAAGACAGTTGGTTATGGTAAATTCAAGGTGCAATTAAAATAATTCCTGCACCACTATTATGATTGTAAGTTTTGCAACTGGGCAAAGATGTGTGAATTTTATTAGTATAAAAAATTTTTTATGTTACAGGAATGCCTGCTTCATTAATAAGCCGGGCTGAGTGACTAAAATTCAGGAACTTAAACCTTAATTTTTTAAATACAATCCGGGAAAATTTTGTGGCCTCGTCAGGAATCGAACCTGAATCCAGAGCTTCGGAGGCCCTTATACTATCCATTGTACTACGAGGCCAATAAATTAATTGCTATTTACCCAAATGTGAAAAATTACTGCCGAAGATTTTTACCGCAATGGCCAACAATATTACGCCAAAAAATTTTCTGATCACCGTCATGCCATTCGGGCCTAAAACTTTTTCAATCCATTTCAGGGATTTAAGTACTAAAAATATCACTATACAGTTTATGAGAATGCCGATCAAAATATTCACACCAAAATAGTTGGCTTTTAAACTCATGATGGTAGTTAACGTTCCGGAACCTGCAATCAAAGGAAATGCAATGGGTATCACACTGCCGCTTTTTGGGTTGCCATCCTGTTTAAAAAATTCAATGCCTAATACCATTTCCAAACCAATAATAAAGATCACAATACTTCCGGCAACAGCAAATGACTGCACATCCAAACCTAATACCTGTAAAAACTGCTGACCTATGAATAAAAACAAAATCATTAACGCACCCGATGCCAGGGTAGCCTGTAAAGAACGTATCTCACCACCCATCTTTGGCCTTAGTGATGCCAATACCGGAATATTACCCACCATATCTATAACCGCAAACAAGGTTACAGATACGGTAATGATCTCATTAATGGCAATATTGCTCGTATGCAATGGTTTTTATTTTAATCCTGCAAAGATAACTGCCTGCCTACAAACTAAGGTCAACCTGTTATCTGTAAAAATGTTTTTCTTTAAAAACAAGATATTCTTTTTGAAGTGCCTCCAGGCAATGTATACAAAGACAATCTTCAACTATTGATTCGATGTATACCCTTTCTTCAGCCGATAACTGAATGGTGCTACACTGGCACTGCATAATATTGCCGGCCTTACACTCAAATATATTGCCGCACCGGGGACAGTTTTTTTGTTCGTGTTTGTACATTTTATTTTAGTAAAATCGCCGGTAATAAGTTTAGTGGAATTTTATTTTCTGTTATTACGCCTCACTCACAGAGTGCTGTGCACCTGCAGAAAAAACCTGCCTGCCCTCAGGCAGGTTAAAAATTCAAATTAACACCGGCCATAAAATTAAAACGTCGGCTATTATACCCTCTTACTTCCGAATATTTTTCATCAGTGATATTTTTCAGATCAACAAATGCCTTTATGTTTTTTGAAATGGCATAGGTTGAATACAAATTCCAAACATAATATGCCGGCATGTCAACAGGTGCAGCATTATAAACTGGTTCGTACCGGTTGCTGACGCTTTGAATACCAACATTCATATTCCAGTTTTTACAAAGCTCTACACCAACATTTAAATTAATGGTTTGCCTTGGCCGGCGATACAGGTTAAAGAATGAAGTGTCTTTTGTGCCATTCTTTGTTTCAATTTTTCCATCCAGGTTTACATAGTTGGCGGTAAGCTGTACTTTACCAAAGTTAACACTGGCTTCCAGTTCCAGCCCCTTGTCTTTTTGTTTATCGGCATTTGTATAATATCCATAAGGGGAACTATTAGTGTTTATAAAAACAATATTATCAGTAATATTTCTGCTAAAATAAACTGCTCTCATGTTTACATTGTCCTTATAGTATTGAATGCCGCCTTCAATACTTAAAGATTTTTCAGGAGTCAATTCACCAATAGGAATATGGTATTCAGAAAATACCTGGTATAACGATGGTGCTTTAAAACCCGAGCTAATGTTGCCAAATATTTTTATTGAATTTTTAATTACATACGATGGGTTAAAAGAAAAAGTAAACATATTGCCATACTTATTAAAATTGTTGTAACGGCCACCTAACTCAACATTAAATCCATGTATATCTTTTACAACCAGTGATGCATAAGCACCAAACTGTTTCACTTTAACACTGTCATTGCTCAACGGAGTTGAAACATACGGACCGTAGGCACTGATTGAAAAATAATCCTGGTCGGTCAGTTGGTTGCGGTAATCCGCACCAACAAGAATGTCTATATTATTTGTGAAAGCTATATTGCTGTACAGTTCTGCAAAATGCGATTTACCAGTATATTCTCCTTTGCTGTAATAAGAAAACCCTGCCCGGCTTGTTGAATCATCAAGGTAAGTTCTTGTGGTAGTATTGTAATTATAATTAAAATGCAAAATGCTTTTACCAATCGTGTAATCGGCACCAAGGCCAGCCAAACTGTTTTTTGATTTAATGGTAAAATCTGCATCATCTTTAAACGGGCCGGCATCGGCATCTGTTTTATAATGGCTGAACTGCGAGTTAAGGCGCAAAGCAAAATTTTTATTTATCTTTTGGTTAATGTTGGCCCTGAAAACATTTTCATCTATTCCATCCTTATCAAAATTTCCAGTGCCGGTTAGATCATGTGCAGTTGAAAATCCCTTGCTGTATAATTTTGTATACTGTACATTATAATTTGTATTCTTTACTGTTCCGTTTAAGCCAACTGCGGCTTTGTAAGTATTATAACTTCCGGCGGCCAGGGTGGCAGTTGTGTTTATTTTTTTAGCGCCGCCCTTTTTGCTGATGATATTGATAACGCCCGCAATGGCATCGCTGCCATATAAAGTAGATTGACTGCCTTTTAATATTTCAATTCTTTCAACCTGGTCAGCACTGATAAGGTTTAGATCAAATGCCCCGCTGATGCCTGATGCATCGTAAACCGGAATGCCATCGAGCAGGATCAGAGTTTTGCCAGCAGCTGCACCACGTACATAAACATCCTGGTTCGTGCCCAAAACATTGCTGCTGCCGTTTACAATAATACCTGTCTGTGTGTTCAACACTTCCGTTAAGGATTTTCCACTGTTCCTTTCTAATTGTTGCTGGTCAATTACCGTAACTACTTTACCGGTTAAGGATTGTTTGATGGGAAATTTAGTAGCGGTAACCACTACTTCATTTAAATTTTTTGTACTGTCTCCCGAAATAATCGGGATAAATTGTTGTGCATGTGCGGCGTTGCTGATGATTACAGCAGCCGCAATAAAAATTTTCTTTTTCATTTTTTTGAAAAATTTTTGATTGTGACTGCTTCCGTGGAAATGAAGTGGTTCGTGAATATACAAACCACAAAGAAGAATAAATGCCCTAAAGCTTTTACACTCCTGCCTTTCACCCGAAAGCTTTGAATGATGTTTATCAACCTGGCAGGTCTTCTGGCTTATGCCATCAACTTCAATACCTTCCCATCTTTAACGATAGTGGCAAAATTTGAAGTTGTTCTTAGCCCCGCCAAAGGCGGGGTTGGGGAGGCAATTTACAGCTACGGGGATAGCGCCTGAATTACACAGGCTTCCCTTTTAATCCCACCCGGAATATTTCCGGAATATGCAGGAACCAAATCTGGCTGCAAATGTAAAGGGTTTGTTTTTAGATTTAAAAATGATTTTGTTTATTCTGAAAATCAACAACACTTTAACCATTGATTAGAACGCTAATTCAATTATTTATTAAGAAATTTTCCATTATCAATTAAACAATTATCCATTAAGAAATTATCCCTGCCCGAATGGCGTTATGCCAGGCGGGAATTTTCCATTAAACAATTATCAATTATCATTTAATCTTTTTCTATCTTCAAACCATGACTGTAGCACAAACCAAACTAAGCTTCTTTGATATCTCCATTATAGTTGTAAGCCTCGTTATCGGTATGGGAATTTTTGGTACACCTGCAAAGGTTGCTGCAAGTGCCGGCAGTAGCGAAATATTTTTTGCTGCCTGGTTTGCAGGAGGTATTGTGGCACTCTGCGGCGCACTAACTTATGCTGAAATCGGCCTGCGATTACCAGTGATGGGAGGTTATTATAAAGTGTTTGCAGAATGCTATCACCCGGCAGTGGGATTCACAGTTAATATTTTAATTCTTATCAGCAATGCAGCATCATTAGGCGTAGTGGCACTTATTGGTGCTGATTATGTAAGTGATTTATTGTTTGGTGCGCCATCCGGGATTTTATTCAATGTGAGTTTATCCATTATATCTGTAATTATTTTTTATGCTGTAAATTTTTATGGACTTAAAACCAGTAGCCGTACACAGAATGTTTTGATGATTATTAAAATTGCTGCTGTAATAATTTTAGCAGCAAGTGTTTTAAAGGGTGTTATGATCACACCTCATGGCTACGATACCAATGCCTTGGTTTATAATTTTAAAGACAACAACTGGCTCAAACTTTTTCTCATCAGCATGATACCAGTTTGCTTTAGCTATGGCGGCTACCAGCAAACCATAAATTTCGGTAGCGAAGTAAAAGAAACCAAAAGCCTTGCTAAAGGAATTGTAGCCGGATTAATTCTAGTTATGCTGCTTTACCTCGCCATCAATTATGCGTATACAAAAGTGATAGGATTTGATGAAATGAAAAATGCTTCTGCAGTTGGTGCCCTGCTCTGTGAAGTATGGTTTGGAAAGACCGGCGGTAAAATATTTGACCTGCTTATGTTTCTTTCTGTGCTTGGTTATGTAAACATTGTGCTCATGAGCAATCCCCGCGTGATGTATGCTATGAGCGAAGACGGGGTATTGCCAAAAATATTTGCATACAAACATCCAAAAACCCTTGCCCTGCTTCCCGGCCTTACTGCCATTGCGGTTATTACTATTATCATCACTTTTATTGGCAAAGGCATAGATAATATCCTGGGCTTTACCATGTTTCTCGATAGTATTGGCATGTCATTTTCCGCGGCAGCATTATTTATTTTAAGAAAGCGAAAACAGAATGAAGCAGCAGTAACCAGTAACATAAAAAACTACATGCCGCTCTTTACGGGATTTTTTGTGTTTGCCTATTTTATGATTGCTATAGCTGTTGTTATCAGCAACTGGAAGGCAGCGGCAACCGGTTTAATTTTATTATTAATAGCATTGGGAATTTATTTTTTGTTTTATCATAAGAAAAAGCATGTTTAAGGGGAAGTTGGCTTAAATTTTCTAATTAGTCCGTTACTGACGGACTAATTGCAAAAAATACGAACTAATGGAATAATTTACTACCGATATTAAATGCTTTCATTTACTAAATTGTTATTTAGAGTTATATTTATACCAGTAAAATTTTTAAATGACAAGGCAACTCATCAAACAAAAAATCGACAAATTACCTGAAAATAAAATTGAGGTGGTGGCCGATTATATAGATTATGTTCTCCAAAAATCTGAAGAAGAAGAAACACTTCTATTGATTGCATTCCAGGATGCAGGAGGCAGTTTTGATTTTTTAAAAGATGAACCGGAGTTATATACTGATGATAAATTAATTGAAGTGTACAAATGAAAAAAGGAGATATTGTTTTAGTTATTTTTCCTTTTACCGACTTAAGTGCCTCCAAAAGACGTCCTGCCCTAATTTTATCTGTATCAACTAATAATGTAATCCTTGCTTTTATCACTTCAAAACCCTCTGAAGTTGATTCTGTGATAAAAGTTATTCCTTCTCCAATAAATAATTTGCAAGAAGAGTCCACAATAATTTTAGGGAAAATATTTACAGGAAATAAATCTTTAATAAAAGGAAAAATCGGTGAAATTGAAAAAGATTATTATCCTAAAATAAACGAAGCAATATTTTCTTTATTAAAATTTTAGCACTTAATCACTTTATTTTTCTTCTTATGACCCCCTCAGATATTTCCTACATCATCAATGAAATGGCTGAAGACCGGCAGCAGTATTTCAATGCTATGGCTGTGCCCATAATGCAAACCAGCAATTTTGTTTTTGACAAAGTGGATGATATGCGTAAAGCATTTGCGGATGAATACATTACATACCTGTATAGTCGCGGAAAAAATCCTACAGTAGATATTTTACGAAAAAAACTGGCAGCGCTTGATGGCGCAGAAGATTGCCTGGTTTTTAATACAGGTGCATCAGCCATTTTTGCCGCAGTGCTGGCTAATGTAAAAGCCGGTGACCATATTGTAAGCGTAGATAAACCTTATACATGGGCACAGAAAATGTTTAATGATATTCTCCCCCGGTTCAATGTGAGTACATCATACATTAATGGACGTGATATTGAAAATTTTGAAAGAGCAATTCTTCCACACACAACAGTTATTTATTTAGAAAGCCCCAATAGCTGGGACTACGCCTTGCAGGACTTAACAGCGGTAGCAGAACTGGCAAAAGCCGAAGGCATCGTTACGATAATTGATAACAGCTATTGTACGCCATTATACCAGCGCCCCATAGAATATGGAATTGACCTGAGCCTGCAAACAGCTACAAAATATATCGGCGGGCATAGCGATACCCTTGGTGGTGTACTGAGTGGAACCAAAGCCATGATTGAAAAAATATTTAACAGCGAATACATGAACATTGGCAGCGGTATTCAGCCTTTCAATGCCTGGCTATTGTTAAGGGGATTACGTACGCTACCGATGCGGCTGGAACATATTTCCAGATCTACATTGACTGTTGTTTCCTTTTTAAAACAACATGAAAAAATAGAAGAAGTCATTTTTCCTTTTGATGAAAGATTTCCGCAATACAAATTAGCAAAGCAACAGATGCAGGGTGCTTGCGGTCTGCTAACAATTGTACTTAAAGCGGATACAGTTTCAGCCATTGAAAAATTCTGCGAAAGCCTGCAACATTTTTTTATGGCAGTAAGTTGGGGCGGATATGAAAGCCTGCTCATTCCACGCTGTGCAGGAATTCCTGTTGATGATTTTGATGCAAACAATAGGGAACACCGTATGGTTAGGTTATACATTGGCCTGGAAGACCCGGGGTATTTAATTAAAGATCTGCAACAGGCTCTTGATGCAATTTAATTTTTATACTACTACCCTGCATCCATTTAAAATTGTATGTCCATGTTCCATGGCAACTTCCGCCAGCCTTTCAACAAAGCTGTTACACACATCGCCATACTTTTCAATATTTTTAATCGAGCCTCCAACAAATATTTTAAT
>JBDSYV010000105.1:0-2731 GCA_040110925.1 Ferruginibacter sp.
TAAATGCAGGAAAGGAAAATCCGGGTTGCTTTTATTTACAGGTACTAAATATGCCTTCAGCGCCTAAAAAAACTAAAGGAACTTATTATCTCTCAATACGCCCACTTTACCCAGGTTGCGCCCCAGGTAAATCCTCCGCCAAAGGCAGCAAGAATAAGGTTATCCCCTTTTTTCAATTTTGTTTCCCAGTCCCATAAACAAAGCGGGATGGTGGCTGCCGTAGTGTTGCCATATTTCTGGATGTTTATCATCACTTTTTCTTTGGGCAGGTCCATACGATTGGCAGTAGCATCTATAATCCGCAGGTTGGCCTGGTGTGGCACAAGCCAGGCTATATCATCGGCAGTAAGGTTGTTTCTTTGCATTAGATCAAAGCTTATATCTGCCATTCCTTTTACAGCAAATTTAAAAACGGGTTGTCCTTCCTGGTAAATAAAATGTTCTTTGGCAGCAACAGTTTCTATTGTTGCAGGTTTTATTGATCCGCCTGCTTTCATGTGCAAGTGCTTTACGCCGCTGCCATCAGTTTTTAAAAGGCTGTCCAGTACACCAAAACCTTCATTATTTACTTCCAGCAAAACGGCACCAGCACCATCACCAAAAATTATACAGGTAGACCGGTCTGTATAATCTACAATACTGCTCATCTTATCTGCCCCCACAACAATTACTTTTTTGAAACGCCCACTTTCAATAAAACTGGCACCAGTGGTTAATGCAAACAAAAAGCCTGAGCAGGCTGCATTTATATCAAAGCTAAAAGCATTTGTCATTCCCGCCTTATCACAAATAATGTTTGCTGTTGCGGGGAAAAGCATATCAGGTGTAACTGTTGCACATATAAGGCAGTCAATATCTAGCGGGTCAATGCCTCTTTTTTTACATAAATCTTTAACCGCTTCTACACCCATATCGCTACTACCAAGTCCCTCGCCCTTCAAAATCCTTCTTTCCTCCACACCCGTACGGCTTTTTATCCATTCGTCCGTAGTATCTACCATGGTTTCCAGTTCCTTGTTAGTCAACCGGTATTCCGGTACATATCCACCTACTGCAGTTATGGCGGCATTTATTTTAGTCATGGATATTTATTTAAATATTTTATCTTGTTTATATAAAGGGCGTAAAATTAAGCGAAAATTGATTCATGTATTTTTATAGATAATGGTAATAAAATATCCTTATTTTCGCTAACTGAACTAACACACGATATGTACGCATACCTGGAAGGAAAGTTTACCTATAAAAGTCCGGCTATGGTTTATGTGGATATCAATGGTGTTGGATACGAAACACATATTAGCCTGAATACGTATAGTGCTATTCAATCGCTGGAAAAGGGAAAGTTATATACCTGGTTGCAGGTGAAAGAAGATGGGCATGTGCTTTTTGGTTTTTTTGACAGGAATGAAAAGGAAATATTTTTACAGTTGATAAGTGTTTCCGGTGTTGGTGCAGCTACTGCACGAATGATGCTGTCTTCGTTAAAACCAGAGGAGGTAGCAGCAGCAATTATCCAGGGCAACGTTAAGCTCCTGGAAAGTGTCAAAGGAATTGGAAGGAAAACAGCAGAACGATTGGTGCTGGAGTTAAAGGATAAAGTGCAAAAACATTCATCGGCGGCAGATGCTGGATTTCAGTCAGGGAATAACATACCACAAGATGCCCTTACTGCGTTAATAGCATTAGGAATTTCAAGACAGCTTGCAGTGCAATCAATCCAAAAAATAATCCGTGCAGAACCTGGTAATTTACATTTAGAAGACCTAATTAAAAAAGCCTTAAAAGCTATTTGAGACAAAATCTACGTTAACTCATTTTCCGGATGTTGCTTATCAGAAAATCTATTGTAACAATATTAGCTTACTGTGCTGTACCCGTTGTGCTATCAATGACCAGCCCCGGGAATAGTCATGCCGTTAACGAACCTGCTTTTAATAATGCAGATACTGTTCCTGTAAATAACCTCCCTTATCCAATCCGGGACTGGAGAGGTGATGCCGTTTCCAATCCCAATCGCAGCACTTATGATTTTCAGACTCCATCAAACATTAAGGATTCCGTAGTATATGATGCCATCACCCGCCGCTATACGGTTTATGAGAAAATAGGAAATCGATATTACCGCACACCTTCTACATATAGTTTTGAGGAATACTGGCAGATGCGTAACCGCCAGGCAGAAATAGAATATTTTCAACGAAGGGCTAATACTACCAATATTTTAAACAGGGGAAAATTTTTAAAACCCAAATTGTCTTTATCAGATAATTTATTCAACCGGCTGTTTGGGAATGGCAAAATAGATATTACGCCACAAGGCAATGTGGATATTACCGCCGGTTACCAGGGGCAGCGAACAGATAACCCAACATTGCCGGAAAAGGCAAGAAAAAATGGTGGTCTTGATTTTAATATGAATGCCCAGGTAAACGTAAATGCCAATATTGGAGACAAACTAAAATTCCCCATAAATTATAACACCCTTGCCAATATGGATATGGAAAACCAGTTGAAACTGGATTATACCGGCAAGGACGACGAAATTCTGAAAAGGTTTGAAGCGGGTAATGTGAGCTTTCCATCAAGGGGTACATTAATACCAGGTGCACAACAATTATTTGGTGTTAAAACCCAGTTGCAATTTGGCAAACTTTATATTTCCGCAGTGTTAGCCAACCAGAAATCCCAACGCCAGAGCGTAGACCTGCAAGGTGGAGCGGCTTCTCAA